>JBKCTR010000881.1:0-7119 GCA_046318755.1 Planctomycetaceae bacterium | reverse complement strand
GCTTTTCCGACAGCCAATCATCGCCGCACCTCTCCGCCCCTCGGCACCTCACCCAAGCCGGCAAACAAAACCGGCCCGGGAAGATTCGTCTTCCCGGGCCGGTGTGTTTGGATGGAACGCCTGCGGAGTCCGCCGGCAGTGACTGCTGGTCAGTGACCGGCGGCCGAGCCGGGCTTGCGCTCCAGCCATTGCCGTCGCAGCCACTTCAGCAGGATGTCGAACTCTTCCTGCGACATGCGGTCTTTGTACGACGGCATGGCGTTGCGGTCGCCGTAGTTGTGCGGCGCATCGGGGTGCAGTACGAAATCGCGCAGCCACTTCTCCGACCCGTACGCGGTCAACTCGGGGGCCTGGGCCATCCCCTGGCTTCCCAGCGGCGCGCCGTCAAGCACCATTTCGTGGCACTGCAGGCAGGCCCGTTCCTCGGCCCCCTCGGCATTCGCGTCGAGCGAACCCAGTTCGTACACCTCGCGTCCCTTGGCGGCCAGTTCCTGGTCGACCGGCCCCAGATCGGCGCGGTCTCCCTGGGCCAGCAAAAATTCAACGACGGCGGCAACCTCGTTGCCGGTCATCTTGCCGGCGTGCTGCCTCGACCACTGGCTCATCGCCCCGTTGGCGAAGCGGTCACCCAGCGGCTTCCCGTTGTAAGAGCCATTGACGGTGGCACCGAAGTACTTCGGCCCCCCGGCATCCACAATAAATCCCTTGAGCCATTCGCGAGAGCCGAAATTGCCCAGGTCGGCCGCGGTGACCTTCTCCAGCGGCCGACCGGTCCCGTCGTGGCCATCGAACGCGTGGCAGACCGAGCAGTTCGTCTAGACCAGTTCCGGACCGGCGGTCTTGGGGTCGCTCCGCAGCAGCGCCCGGCCCCCCTTTTCCGAAATCCCTTCCGAGATCGCGATCAGTTCGCGGACCCGGTGCGCCTTCATCTCGGCATCGGCCACCGCCCGTTGGTAGTCGGCCGCCTTCGGTCCCCGGTTGTCTTCCATCCAGGCCTGGCCGGTCAGCAGCAGAATGCCCGCCAGCATGATCAGCATATAGGCCACGTTGAAGCGATGCCCCAGCTTCCATTTGCCCAGGAAGGGCATCAGGGCCAACACCCCGAACAGCAGCCCGGGAATGATCAGGGCTCCCCAGATTTCGGTTTCGCCCGGGAAGTACTTCAGGAACTGAAACAGGAACAGAAAGTACCACTCGGGTCGGGCGGCACTGTAGGGCTGCGACGGATCGGCAGGGGCCCCCAACTCGGCTCCCATAAAGATCGTCAGCAGCAGCACCACCATCAGCACCCCCAGGCAGGCGACGGCGTCTTTCAGCACCTGGTCGGGCCAGAACATGCTGTCGCGGCGGTACAGGGGGTTGGGGACGGTGATGCCATGCCGCCGGAAGGCGGCGATGTGCAGCACCAGAAACCCAATCAACAGCCCGGGCAGCACCCCGGCATGCATCGCGAAGAAGCGGGTCAGGGTGTGGTGACCATACGTCGGTCCCCCCACCACCAGCCGCTGCAGCTTGGTGCCAATCACCGGAACCAGCGTCATCAGCTTGGTGGCGACCTGCGTCGCCCAGTAACCCTTCTGGTCCCAAGGCAGCAAGTACCCCGTCAGCGAGAGCCCCAGCACAATCTGCATGAGGATCAGGCCCAGCCAGAAGTTGATCTCGCGGGGGGCCTTGTAGGCCCCGTCGACAATCACCTGCATGAGGTGAATGGCCAGCAGCACAACCATGGCCTGGGCCATGAAGTGGTGCAGCCCGCGCAGCAGCCAGCCAAACTGCATCTCGTAGGTGATGTAGTAGACGCTTTCCCAGGCGGTGGTCGAGCTGGGGCTGTACGCCATCCAGAGGAACACGCCGGTAATCACCTGCGTCATGAAGGCGAACACAAGCGTGCTGCCCCAGACGTAGCGCCAGCGGGCACCGCCGGGAATGCGTTCGTAGAGCGCTTCGTGCAGGAATTCTTTGTAGCCAGTCCGATCGTCGAGCCAGTTCAGCAGGGCATTCATGCTTCGGGCACCTTGTGCGATGTTCCGGGCTGGAATTCCTGGTACTTGACCCAGACCGAGCCGTCGACCAGCTTCACATCGAGCTCATCCAGCCCGCGGGGGCTGGGGCTGTTCGGATTGGCGACGGCACCATCCTTGGCGTTGAACGAACTGTCGTGGCAGGGGCACTGGTAGCAGGCCGCCTCGGGTTTGTAGTCGACCGAGCAGCCCGCATGCGGGCACTTCACGTTGAAGGCCCGAACCCCCGCTTCTCCCTCACGCACCAGGTACACCGCCCCCACCGCCTCCTGGGGAAACAGGTTCCAGGCGTCGGTCCGGTCGTCGATCACCTCGTACCGGCGGGGGGCCCCTCCCTGCAGCAGCCCGTCGAGCGCCGCGACCTTCAAAAAGCCCTCTTCCATGTCGGGGCTGGTCGACTCCCCCTCCTTGCGGCGGGTGCGCTTGCGCAGCGGGTCAAGAAACACCGCCAAGCCGGCGAACAGGGGCACAATCCCCAGCACGCTGCCGGTGATCACCGCCGCGGCCTGGGTGAAGAAGTCGCGCCGGGGCTCCTGGGTGTTCAGGAAGTCCTGAACGGGTCCCGACTCGGGTTGGGGTTGGTGATCCATGGGTCCACTCATCGGAAAAGCAGGACAATCACAACACCAGCCTCTCTCACGCCCGTGGCGTCCGGTCCGAGGGTCGTCCTCGGGCCGGTGGGTCCAGAAAGGCCGGCGGCACTCCACTCACAGTCTGTGGTTTCGAACTCGTTGCTGAACGGTTGGTGGCTCGGGTTGCCCCGCCCCCTTCAGGTCATCTGGGGGCTGCGGGGCACGGGTGGGGGGATGACTCAGGTGGGAAACAGGGTTTTCATCGCGGTCAGAATCTTCACCTGCGCCTCGGCCATCGGCCCCGGGACCATCGCCCCCGACGCCTGTCGATGTCCGCCGCCGCCGAATTTCTCCGCAATCGCCGACACATCGAGATGACTGCGCGACCGCAGGCTCGCCTTCACGTTGCCGTTGGGCTGTTCGATCAGAATGTACGCCGCCTCGACACCCGCCAGACGCAGACCTTCATTCACCAGGTCGTCGGTTTCCGTCGGTTCGGCACCCGTCTCGCGGTAATCGACCAAGGTGATGTAGGTCCACGCCAGACGCCCCCCGGCATCGATCATCATCCGCGACAGGCACCGCCCGGCCAGCCGCGTGCGGCCCAGCGAACACTGCTCGTACAAGGCCCCGTACAGTACTGCCGGTTCCGCGCCGCAGTCAATCAGCCGGGCGATCCGCCGCATCGTCGCACTGGTCGTTGAGGGAAACCGGAACCAGCCCGTGTCCGTCGCAATCGCACAGTACAAAGCCCGCGCCATGCCCGGGGTGATGGGCCAACCCTGACTCTCCGCCAGGTCGAACACCATCGAGCCCGTCGCCTCGGCCGTCACATCTTTGAAGTCGCTGGCGTTCAGGTCGTCGGCACTGGCGTGGTGATCGATCACCACCTTCACGGCGCTGGTCTTTTTGAACAGCTTTCCCAACTCGGCCAACTGCACCCACGAACTCGTGTCGAGAATGACGTGGCAGTCGGCCTCCAGCACCGTTTGTTCCGACCAATCGGGCCCCAGTTGACCGCACTCTCCGTCGGGATCCAGAAACTTCAGCCGGGGGGGAACCGCCGACGCATTGATGATCTTCACCTGCTTCCCCAGGTGCCGCAATAACCCCGCGAAACCAAGCTGCGAACCCAGAGCGTCGGCATCGGGACGTACGTGGGTGGTCAGCACGAATTTCTCGTGCCGCTGCAGCAACTCGGCCAGTCCGTTCCAATCGACAGTCATGCGGTCATGCTACTGATCTTGGGTTCGATTGGGTAGTTGCGGCGCAGCGCGGCAACAGGGGCGTTCTGGGCTCTGCGCCGGGAACACGGCGTGGGGGGGCGGCGGGCGTGAAATCGCTTCGTCCCGCGCGGCGCAGAGGCCCACGCCTCCCCACATCGGCCAGCGCCCCTGGCGGGCAGGGGGGTGGGCAGACCGGCAGGCCGGCGGGTGGGGACGAAAACTTGGTCCCCAACCTCCGAGTGGTCGATCAGCGGCCGGTTGTCAGGTCGCGGGTTGCCGCCACATCGGCGCGAATCTGGGTCAGCAGCGCCTCAATCCCCGAGAACCGCACCGTGCCCCGCAGCCGGGCCAGAAACTCGATCTCCAGCGCTGCGCCGTAGAGATCCCCCTCGAAATCGAGCAGGTGCACTTCGAACTTCCGATCGCTGACCCCAAACGTGGGGTTCGGCCCCAGGTTGATCGCTGCCCCCCACCGGCCGGTCGTGGTGTGGGCCCAACCGGCGTAGACCCCCTCGGCGGGCAACAGCGTTGGCACCCCCGCGAGGTTGGCGGTGGGAAACCCCAATTTCGCCCCGCGGGCCTCGCCATGCACCACCTGCCCCCGCACCCGGTGGGGCCTTCCCAGCAGGTCGGCCGCGGCTGCCACCTCTCCCTCCCCAATCAGTCGCCGGATCGCCGAAGAAGAGACCGACCGCCCCTCCACCAGCACGGGAGGAATGATCTCGCAATCGAGCCCCTCGGCCTGGCACCAGGCCGCCAGTTGCTGCACTGTGCCGTCGCGCCCCCGGCCAAACTGGAAGTTCTCTCCCTCGACCACACCCCGCGCCGCCAGCCGCCCCCGCACAATCTGATCGAAGAACTCGCGTGCCGACAACTGCAGAAATGTGGGAGTGGTGGCCTGCACAATCGTGGCGTCGGGGCCGCATTCGGCGATGTGGGCCAGCCGATCGGCCAGCGCCATCAGCGGCTGGGGGGCCGCCTCGGGGCGCAGCACGGCCACCGGGTGGGGATCGAACGTCACCACCACCGCGGGCACACCCGCCTGCCGGGCCCGCGCGCACAGTGTCTGGAACATCGCCTGATGCCCGCGATGCACCCCGTCAAAGTTGCCGATGGCCACATAGCCATGACGGGTGGCTGGGTCGTCAAATCCCTGCAGCACCTTCATCAGACGCGGAACTTCTTCAATTTGTCGTGGTCGAGTTCAATCCCCAGCCCGGGCTTCTGCGGAATCTGCACGAAGCCCTCGGCATCGATCACGAACGGTTCGGTGGTCAGCTCTTCGATGTACTCGCAGGGGGTCAGGTACTCGACGTAGCGGGCGATCGGCTGGGCCGCCGCCAACTGCAGGTCGGCCGCGACGCCGATGGCGGTGTTCCACCCATGCGACACCATCAGTACGTTGTGATCGAACGCATACCAAGCGATCTTCCGCGATTCGGAAAGGCCGCCGTTCTTCGTGCAGTCGGGCTGGATGATGTCGACCGCCCGCCGCTCGATCCACGGAATGAACGACTGTCGCCGGGTGAGGACTTCGCCCGTCGAAATCGGCACGGGAGACTGCTTGGTCAGCTCGATGTATCCCTCGATGTCGTCGGGGGGCAGCGCCTCTTCAAACCAGGTGATGTCGTAATTGGCCAGCATCTTGGCCGTCTCGCGGGCCCAGTTCAGCCCGTGGGGCCAGAACTGCTCGCTCCCCCCCGCATCGACCATCAGCTCGATCCCCTCACCCACCGTGTTGCGGGCGGTCCGCACCAGCAGTTCATCAAACTTCCGGTCGCGCCGCCCAAACGGCCGCCACCCCATCTTGATGGCCTTGAAGCCTCGAGACACGACGTCTTCGAGTTTTGTTCGCAATGCGGCCGGTTCGTCGAAGAGAATCGAGCCATAGGGCTTGATGCGGTCGCGGTAGTTGCCCCCCAAGAGCCGCGAGACCGGCTGACCGCACGCCTTCCCGAAGATATCCCACAGGGCAATGTCGAGCCCGCTAATGGTGTGCTCGACCGATCCGCCGCGCCCCTGCCAGAAGGTCGATTGCCGCAGCTTCTCGGTCACCCGCTCGGGCTCCAACCCCGACTCATTCCGCAAGAGGGGCCACAACAACCCCATCGCCCCCTCGACCAGCGCCCCCGAGGTAAAGACACTTCCCACCCCGCGGATCCCCTGGTCGGTGTGCACTTCCAGCAGGGTGTGCAGGTTCTCTTTCTTTTCGTGCCCCTGCGGCCAGCCGCCGTCGACCGTGGCCCCCACCAGGGGAATGATCTCGACATGGGTGATCTTCATGATGTTGCTCCAGGGGACCCGGGTCAGGGTGTGTTGTTCAGACTGATCACAGCGGCCTGATCACAACGGCCAGCGTTGGCCACAAGCCGTCGCCAGCCTTGGGACCGGGCCCGCCAGGCCCAGTAACCCGCCAGGCCCAACCACCTGCCAGACCCAGCCACCCGTCGGTGTTTGGATTTGGATGTCGACCCGCGTGCCGTTCCAACTCAACCGGCGGGCCGCATGTGACGTTCCTGCCGCCGACGCTTAGCCCCGCAGGGGATCGGGCTGTCTCCAGGGGGGTGGGCAGGCGGCGTCGATCTGGGGGACATGTTCCGGTGGAATCGAAACCTCCAACGCGGCCAGCGCCTCTTCAATCTGGGCGACCGTCTTGACCCCCACAATCAGCGAAGTCATCGCGGGCTGCGTCAGGGTCCAGGCCAGCGAGTACCGGGCCGGGCTGGTTCCCACCTCGCGGGCCAACCGCTCCACCGCCTCCAGCTTGTCGAACAGCGCGTCGTTCAGGGCCCACATCCATTGCGGTTTCTCGGCCAGCCGCGAATCGGCGGGGGCGGCGGCACCACGCCGGTATTTGCCCGTCAACAGCCCCCCCTGCAGGCTCTGGTAGGGGGTGACCGCGATGTTCCGCAACTGGCAGTAATCGAGGTCCTGCTGGAACTCCCGCCGCAACAGGCTGAACGGAATCTGCGAAGAGACCACCCGCGGCCAACCCCACCGGGCCGACTGCGCCTGCAATTCAGCCATCTGCCACGCCGCGTGGTTCGACACTCCAAACGACCGGATCTTCCCCTGCCGCACGGCGGTTTCGAGGGCCCCATGGGTTGTTTCCAGGGGAACTTCCTTGTCGGGCCAGTGGATGATGTACAGGTCGATCGTGTCGGTCCGCAGCCGTTTCAGACTGCGGTCGACCTCCCGCAGAATGTGGACGGGAGACAACCCCCGGTCCTGCGGTCCCGGACCCACGGGGGCCCCCACCTTCGTCGCCAGAATGGCCTTGTCCCGGCGGTCGCGCAGCGC
>JBKCTR010000880.1:0-2631 GCA_046318755.1 Planctomycetaceae bacterium | reverse complement strand
CGTGTGGCCACGCAGGGGATCTTTTTCACAACCCGAGTCGAATCCCCGTCCCCCCATCTGCATTCCCTTCAGGATTGAAGCGATCTTGGGGGGCACGAGCCCGGGATAGCCAGCGTTGCGCTGGGCACCCCGGGCGGTGTGAACCTCCCGACGCGGCGGTGGTGTGCCGTCCGGTTCGCGCCCCGCGCCAGACAGGTCAGGCGGCCCGATTCCAGATCTGCGGGACGATAGTGGTTTCCCGCTCTGGTTCAATCGGCAGCGAGCCGAACAGATTCAGCGAACTCTGGTCGGGCAATTCCCCCTGGATCCGCAACCGCAGGTGGGCCATCAGCCGCTGCACCTGGGTCTGCGGCAGCACGTCGGAATGATGCGAGGTGGTCAGACTGAGCTGGCCGGGCAGGCTGGTCATGCTCAGCAACAGCGGCACCAAGGGCCCGGTTCCCGAGAACCGGTGGTAACCCTCGATCAATCCTTCTTCGTGCTCAGCGCCGAAGAACTCGGTGAAGTTGACGTTCGACAGACAGCCCGCCAGGGGGATGACGGCGGGGCCGGTCACCCGGTTGATCCAGTCGGGAGCGAGATCCCACAGCCGCGACATGAACCGCATCTGCAGTCCGTAGCGGGCCGCCCGATCCCCGGCTTTCAGCACCCGGGTTTCGTCCGCAATCCGGGCCACCCGTTGCGAGAACGGTTCTTCCACGCCACCCACATCCCGCACGGTGATCGATCCCAGCATTTGCCCCAACACCTGGTTGTAATCTCCCGGCGACCGCCGTCGCAGATCGACCGGCATGCACAGGGCCAGGGGGACCCGCTCGTTCGTTTTTCGGGCCAGCGAAATGGTCAGCCCTTCGAACATCGCCGCCAGCACCAGGTCCCCCAGGGTCGCTCCCAGAGCCTTGGCGAATCCTTGCACCCGCCCCAGCCGGGCCGAGGTCTCGTGAATCCCGCTGCAGATCCGCCGATCTCCCCGCTGGAAGGGGCGCGGTCGGCGGCAGCGGCGCAGTGCCAAAACATCCCCCAGGCCGCGGGTCATTCCCGTCAGAGTCTCGCCCCAGTGTTCGACCGCCGTGTCTTCCGACAGTTCTTCGGGTTGGGGATAGGTCAAGTCGAGATGAGACGGCTGGTTGGGCAGTCCCCCTAAACGCCGCAGCCAATCGCGCATCAACAGCGAGACCCCCTGGGCGTCGGATACCAGATGGTGATACACCAGGCCGAGGTAGGTCCCCTGTCCGGCCAACTCGAACTGCAATGCCCGAATGGGCCAGTGGGCCTCCCGGGGGAAGGGAAGATTCAGTTCCGCGTTGATCGCCCGACTGAGCCCCAACCGGGTCGACGTGGGAAGCACCCGCAGGTGCAGGGGAGGCACCTCATCCCGTTCTGTCTGCGCGGCGGTCTCCCACCTGAGCGACCTCCCCTTCCGGTCGACACGCACCTTGCGCATCCCGAGGTTGGTGCACGTTTCCGCCAGGCACCGCTGCGCTGCACCCGGATCGGGATGGAAGGCCAACTCCACCAAATGCAGGGCATTGATCGGCAGATGTTGCTCCCAGCGGAACATCATCTGTTGAAAACCATTCAGGGGCTGAACGAGATCACCCATCGGCTCATCACAGGTCTGGAGGATTGGCCGCACCCACCGCCGGAAGGTCATCGTCGTTGTCCCCCTTCCCGGATGAGCCCCCCCGGGACCCGCAATCCTCGACGTCGGGGGAAAGTGGCCGAAAGTGGCCCGATCGGTCTGAATCGGAGAGACGGCAACCCCGGCAACTCCCCCACGTCCGACAAGGTTTCGCGTGCCGGTACAAACCCCCACGGTCCCGGCACGTCGTCCCCGAAGGGGTTCCAGAAGGTAGCCGGGGGTTCCGCGATCGCGGTACCCCCGGAACGCGATCTCAAAGACGGCCCGAACCCCGGTCGGGGTTCCAAAGGGCGGTGATAGGACGCGTTGGTGCATACGAGCAAGTCGACGATCGCGATTCGCGGGATGGCGCGACTTCGCGAAATGCCGTGAGATGGCCGCCAACGAATGTCGTTTCCCAATCGTCTGGAACCCCTGCCGGGGTTCGGTCGATATGGGGGGGGCGCGGCGTTCCGGGGGTAGAGCTGCGCTCCAACCCCCGGCTACCCTCTTAAGCCCCTTCAGGGCCGTCGTGTGTCGGCCGGACGTCATGCACGCGGGGCAAGGTCGATCGACGTTTTCCGGCGTAGGCCGGTTTCGCGATCTGGGCGTGGGTTGCCGTCATGTGTGGATTCCGATCGTGTGTGGATTTCCCTCATGCGTGGGGGACCAATCGAGGATGGATGGCCACCGCGCCAGAATGACCCCAACGAGCGCCTTCCCAATCATCGCCCCATCATCGCCCGGGGGACCGACAAACCTGGAGGTTCGTCGCCACGTACGATTTTCGAGACCACCTTCCCCCCACCGGCTCTGTTTCAACCCGCATCGCCTCGCCCCAAACCGTCCGGTCCCGGCACGTCCTCCCCGAAGGGGTTCAAGAAGGTAGCCGGGGGTTCCGCGATAGCGGTACCCCCGGAACGCGATCCCAAAACAGCCAAAACCCCGGTCGGGGTTCCAAAGGGCGGTGATAGGACGCGTTGGTGCATACGAGCAAGTCGACGATCGCG
>JBKCTR010000879.1:0-5375 GCA_046318755.1 Planctomycetaceae bacterium | reverse complement strand
TAGACCCCTTCGCTGCCGGTGGCCGAGACGGCTCCCGAGCCGATCATCGCGACGGTGAGCGGTTGGGCGGCGATTCCAATCGTCCCCCCGACGGCATTCAGGTCGAGCGAGGTGGCGCTCAAGACAGCCGAGGACTGCTGCAGCAGCGAGCCATTCACCTGGGCCGTCACCGGACCGACGAGCGCCACCGACCCACCCAGGATCACGTTCGCGTTGGAGTTAATCGCCAGCGTGCCGCCGGTGATGCCCCCGAAATTGATCGCCACCGGATTGTCGACCAGGATCGAACTGGTGGCGGTCACTGTGATGTCGTAGGGGTAGATATAGGTCTGGGTGAAATTGCTGCCGAAGCCGTAAGAGTCTTTGTCGTTCGAGCTGTACTGGATCGCCAGCGAGTAACTCTGGTTGATGGTCGCGGAGACCTGTTCACTGAAGACGGCCGGGTTGGTTGAGGAGCTGACCGAGAGGGTGCCATTCGAGGCGACGTACGGCGCATCGGCCGTGCCCGAGTAAAACGTCCAGTCGCCGGAATAATTGAATGACCCCGCTCCACTCGCCGGATAACTCCACGTCGCCGGCGTGGTGGAGGTGTCGTTGCCCGGGCGGGAGACCGACGCCGTGTTGGTCCAGGTGTAGATCGTGTTGTCGGTCGGCTGGAAGGTCGCCGTTGTTCCCGAAACGGTGCTGGTCGGAGTGCCGGTCGCGGTCACCTGGTTGAGGGTTCCGCTGTAGACCTGGACTGGCTCACCGGGGGAGTAGGTGTAGATCGTGGTCTGGTTGGCCCAGGTGTCATTGATCGTGACCGTCCCCTGCGTCGACGTCGGACCACTGCCAACACCGGCGAGCACCACGGGGAGCCCCGTCTGGTTGTCGACCTGGCAAGTCCCGAGGCCGCCGCTGAGATTGATCGCCGCCCCGGTCACACTGGAGATCATCTGCCCGGTGAGTATGACCTCCACGTCCGGAGCCGCCACGATCGGCCCGACAGTGATCGCTCCGGTGAGGCAGTTATAGCTGGCGCTGATCGCCTCGGGCAGCAGGCTCGCCGGGATGTTGTAGATCGCCGCAACGGTCCCCGGATTGCTGTCGTAGGCGGCCTGATACTGCCGCAACAGCAGCCCCAGCCCAGGGCTGAGGGTGACCTGGGCATTCACAGTGTGCCCCACATTCATCGGACCATTGAGATCGATGATGCCGGCGGTGATGCTGACGGCCGCCGCATTGATGCTGCCTGTCAGATTCTGGGCGGCCTGGGCCGCCGTGGTGCCCGTCGCCGTCAGGGGAAGGTTCGGCATGATGATCGGGGTGTTCCCCATCCCACCCCCCGTGCCGATCGTGTAGGTCAGGCCATTGCTGGAGTTGGTCAGGAAGTTGTTGTTCGAACCGATCTGGGCCTGCGTCCCCGCGTAACTGCTTCCGTCGTCATTGCCCGTTCCCCAGAGGTAGGGCATGGCGTCGCCGAAGAAGATGTAAGATGTTCCGGTCCCATTGGTGGTGTTGCTGGTGGTCCCCACCACATGCTGCTGGGTGAAATAAAACGCCGACTGGGAGGTCCCATTCGGATTGAACTGATAATCGACCGCGGTGGTCACGACGAGATTGGGGCTGTACCCACTGGAGGTGAGCCCGGGCAGGAAGAACGACGACACCGTGGGGACGGTCTGGTTTTCCGAGCCGTATTGATTGTTCCCCGCGGTGGCGGTGACGTTGCTCGAGGCGAGGTTGAGCCAGGCGTCCTGGATATCGCCGGCAACCCCCTCGTAGGGAATGGGAGGATTGCCATCGACGAAGAACACGCCGTTGGGAACATCGATGGTGATGGACGTGGCGTTGATGGGGGCCTGCTGAATGAGGCTGCCGTTGGCCACCGAGAGATCGACACTCCCCAGCATGTTGTTCACGGGACCTGTGACGAACAACGACGCGCCGGCGGCTTCCGAGGTGGTGCCCACCACGGTCTCGCTGGTGAGCTGCACATTCAGTGCGGGGGTGGTGACCCCATTGGCAAAGGGGCGCAGCGTCAGGCCTGGGGCGCTGTCGGCGGTTCCCGTGAATGAGATCTTCCCCGAGTCGATCCCCGCCAGCAGGTCGACCTCGTCGAGCACCAGGTACATCGGCAATGCGTTGACCACGCTGACGCGGGGCAGATTCGCCTCGACGGTGCCTGAACCCTGCACGCCGGCCGCATTGATCACCACCTGTCCCCCGGCGGCCTGCACGTTGCTCAACTGCATGGTCGGCACCGGAGTGCTCGAGACGAAACCCGAGACCAGCCCCAGGTTCGCCGCGCTCAGCCCCGTCAGCAGCGATTGGGCGTTGAAGTTGGGATCGAACGCGGCCGAGAACGGCAGGAAGGGGCTGGTCGCCGAGGAGCTGGGGGTGATGGCGGGAGTCGGCTTCCCCAGCCCCGGTTCAACCGTGGCGGCGGTGGTCTGCCCATTCACCGTGACATAGACCGTCGACGGGTACGTATAGCTGTCGATCTCAATGTCGAGCGTATTCACCGAACCAGCGACCACGGTTCCATCCAGAGTCAGCAGGCCAGTCAGGTTGGTCGCCGTATCGCCGGTCTTCCGCTTCGCCGAGGTATAGAGAGTCTTCCCGATGATCGACGCCGAGGGGACCGCCTGGAGGGGATTCGCCTCGAGCAGCACGTCTTGCTGGGCGGTGATGGTGGCACCGGTGCCGATGGTGACCGTGCCATTCGAGTTGACCGTCGCCGAGGCGCTGTGCTCCCAGATCGGGACGACCGTGCCGGTGTTGGCATAGGCCTGGGAATTGACCGCCAGCAGGCTGCCGTAGGGAAGCAGTGGCAGCGAATCGGTCGAGACCGCGACGGTGTTGCCCGTGAGACTGGCACCGGTCCCGATGACGATATCGGGATTGACCGTGACATCGACGGTCGAGTTCGAAACGACGATTCCCGCCACGCCATAGGTCGTACCACTCGCACCGCTCGACGCGAGCACGTTGGCCATGGTCCCAATCCCCAGGCTCCCCTGTGGGGCGTTGATCTGGGCGTTCGAGCTCACCTGCACCGACGGAGTGAAGTTGAGCGTCAGGTTGGTGAGCGCATTGGTGTTCTCGAGCAGTCCGCCGGTGGAGATCTGGGCCGACTCGTTGATGTTCGAGTTGGTCAACGCAGCGATCTGGACTCCGGTGCTGCCATTTCCGGTGATCGCCGCCGCCTCACCCACCTCGACCGACACATTGGCCGCGAGGTTGGTATTGAGTTTCGCCGTGTTGGTGTCGGCGGCGCCCCCGGCTCCCCCCAGCACCGACGGCTGTTGACCGACACTCTCGAAGGTGTTGTACGCGGTGACCAGCACCCCCTGTTGCCCGACGAGAGTCGTGTCGGCGTCGATCGAGGTCGTCACGTGGGCCGTGCCGTTGTTGTAGCCCACTGTCCCGCTGCCGCCGATCAGCGCCGCATTCGTCGAATCGGAGAGCAGGTTGTACTGGCTGGTGTTCCGGGCCAGGAATTGCAGTTGCCCGCTGGTCTGCAGCGATCCCCCGCTGATCTGGGCTGAGACGGTGGGATTGTTGGTGGTGGTCGCTTCGGAAGCCATGCCCGACAGCAGCGAACCAGTCCCGGACTTGGTCTGGGAGGTGGTGACGCTGGTCGCCTCGGCAAACACCAGAATGGGACCATCCGCCTGCAACTCGACCCCCTCGACGAGCACGTCGACAGTGGGGGCGGAGTTGGCGAATGACTGGTAGACCCCGACACCCAGCGTGGAAACCGACACATCGGCAGACCCGATGCCGTTGTAGACCTGCACGTTGTTGTTCGAGCCCGCCGTGATCTGGAAAGTTCCCGTGAGATCCAGCGGCGAATCGACTCCGGCCGCGTTCAGCAGTTGGGCCGAGACCTGTTCTGTCAGGTTGCTGGTCAGGGTTTCCCCGGCCCCCGAGAACAGACCGACACTCACCGATGAGCCATCGGTCTCCACACTCTGCTGCGTCTGCGCCGCGATGGCGAGATTGTTCACATCCAGACTGGTCGGCAGGTTGACCACAGCGGCCGTGCTCCCGCCGCGGCTGGCGGTCGCCAGAAATGCACCGATCGACACAGCCCCCGTATCGACCCCGATGATTTGCGCATTCAGCGCGTCCTGGCTGGAGGCGAGCACCGACAGCGTGTTGGCCGTGAGCGCGTTCGACGCGGCCACCTCGACCTGGTACAGGGCGTTGTCGTTGATGATGGCATTCCCCCCGGCCCCGGCCGCCCCAAGGCTGACCGACACCGACGTCGGAACCACCTCGACATCGAATGTGGATTTCGAGCTGGTCTGCAGAGCGATGTTGCCGCCGGCGGCGTTGACCGTCGCCGACTCCACGACGGTCTGCACGGTCGTGTTGTCGGTGATGGTTCCCAGAGAGACCCCCACCGAGGCTCCAAACAGGCCAATCGTGCCGGCCCCCGTCCCCACGTTGCTGGTGACATCCGGCTGGTAGCTGGCCTGGACCGACACACCGTTTTGTCCCGCGCTGTTGGGCTGCGAGACGACGTTGGCGCCGTTGACGATCCCGGCGAGCACCTGCACGCCGCCGACAGTGGCGGGACCGAGTGTGGTGATCGCGTTGGCACCCGAGCCGGCGAGGGCCAGGCCTTCCCCAATGTCGGTGCTCGCGGCGACCGCCACCGCCATCGACGTGGCGGTGGGGGCCGAGTTGGCGGCAATCGTCATTGGACCGGTGACGGTCACCAGGGTACCAGCGGGGGTCGTTCCCGCCGGTGGGTTCAGGGTCCCCACGTACGCCTGGGTCGAGTTGTTGATGGTGTTCTGGGTCACAACGGCCCCGACCGCCAGGCCAACCCCGTCGCCAACAATTCCCCCGAATCCCCCGGCTCCTGCTGAGGCGCTGATGTTGGCCTCGTCCGTGGCCGTCACCTGCAGCGCGTCGTCGCCGCCACTCCCCTGGGACAGCACGCTGCCCCCGGTGATGCTGGCCACCGTCGAATTGGTGACGTTGTTGTACGCGGCCGCGCCCGAGCCGGCCGTACTCGCCCCAGCGTCGACCGCTTCGAGCCCGAGGGCGACACCATAGGCGATCGACTCGATGGAGGCCTGTGAATTGGCCGCAACCGAGACGCTCCCGGTGGTGATCACGGTGGAATCCACAATCTGGGCCTGCACCGTGGTCGCCACGGTGTTGGTTCCCTGGGCGGCCCCGACGGCCATTCCAATCTGGAAACCCGTGGCTTCACCCACGGTCAGGCCCACTCCGCCGGCGTTCGAGTAGAGCACCGAGTTGTCGCTGGCCGAAACCGAGAGTGAACCAGCCGAGACTGTCGCCTGATCCACCTGCGCCGAGATCGCGTACGTCCTGGTATTGGTGATGCCTGCCCCGGCACCCGCCGCGACGAGAGG
>JBKCTR010000878.1:0-2430 GCA_046318755.1 Planctomycetaceae bacterium | reverse complement strand
ACTCCGAGGACTACGCCCGGGAGGTCTTTCAGAAAGTGGGGGAATCGGTCCGCGCGGAACGACTTGTGATCTGGTCTCGGGAGAGGACATCGTTTTCGCTATTGTCTCGGACGGCTCCCGACTGGATTGAGCTGGGCCTCGATTGCGACACCGCCCTCCATCTCGACCGTGAGACGTTCCTCGCCAGGTCGGGACCCGTTCCGCTGACCTACGATCTGCTGGGGATCCGCGAAGACAACGAGGTGTTTCGGGGACGGGAGTTCAGTCAGGTGGAGGGGGTGTTGCTCGACCCCGCCCGTTACGCGACCTCGTTCGAGCACTGGCTGAGACTGCATGCCGGGGCCCGCCGCATCATCACCAGCCGGACCCATTCGGCGATTGCCGGGTCGATCCTGAAAAAGCCCACGATCATGCTGCCTGGGTCGTACCACAAGAATCGCAGCATTTGGGAGTATGTCCTCGCGGAAAGGGGCGTGGTTTGGGGGGAGAATCTCGAAGCCCCCTCATTCGCGCGGCGTGCGAAGTCGCTGCTCCGAAACAAGGTGTTGTCCCTCTCCCGGTTCAGCTACAAGGTCAACCGCTTCACAATGCGGGCGTTCGGAGTTCCCGATTGACCCAACCGCCGGCCGTCCCGGTTCCGCCGCGAAACGGGGGCCGAACCCGACGGGGTCCGCGGCACCCGCCCGCCCCGTCAATCCCCGAAGAGTTCGAGCATGTGGCGATTCATTGAAAAACTGGATTACTCGCTGCAGGGTGTTCGCTGGCTCCCCTGGCGCATGCGTTACCGCGGAGGGCCGCTCAAAACGTTGCTGGTGTGCCCCCTGCGGCGCCGCGCGTTGCGCGACTCGATCCTCCGCACCCAGGGGGCGCGACGCCCCGACATGACCGTGGTCATCGGGGTCCGAAATCGGGGCGATTTTCGGCTCCGGAATGCCCTCGCCGCCAGTCGCGGACAGACCTATCCCCAGAACCTCATCCGGATCACCGTGGTCGACTACGGCAGCGAGCCTGCCCAAGCCGCGGCCACCGAGGCTCTGACCAAGAGGTTCGGCGGCGATTATCTGCCGGCTGAGATCGATGGTCCGTGGAACCGCGCCCACTGCCTGAACATCGGGATCCGGCGGGCCAAAACAGCCCTGGTGCTGACCGGTGATGTCGACATCCTCTTCGCGGACAACTATGTGGAAGAGTGCGTCGACAGGCTCTCGAAAGATCCCCTGATCTTCGCCCATTGTGTCTGCACCGACTTGCCCGAGGAATGCACCGCGATTCTCGCGTCGGATGAAGTCCCCACGCCGGAGTTGCTGCGGACGCTGCGCGATCAGGGGCAGGGCCGCCCGGGGGGGATGGGGATTATCGCCACCTACCGGGAATTCCTCGAGATTCTGCAGGGATACGATGAATTCTTCGACACGTATGGGGGAGAGGACCTCGATCTTGTGCAGCGAATGGAAACCTTGGGGCTGGATCGAGCCGATCTGGGAGACAAGTCGTTTTACCTTCACCAATGGCATCCTCCGTTCCGCGTCCAGGATCGAGCGGCGTTTGAGGCCATCGCCCAACGCAATCGGGACTATGTCCAACAGGCCTGCTCGATGATCCGCAATACCGAACACTGGGGCGAGGCGAAATTTCGCGGCACCCAGGCCTGAGTCTCACCAAGACCTGAGTCTCACCAACACCCTGTGACCCTGGCTGGAGTCCCTGCCTGGCGCGTTGGGCTGGAGAACGCGGCGGGGCCATGCTCGAAAGACAAGGCTGGTGCCTGAAATCGACATCCCTCACGAAATCGTCTCCCGGTGTTCTCCGCGGACCTCGATGAGAGAGACGTTGCTTTCCGACATCGACCGACGAGCGACACCATGGCGGTGAAAGCACGGCTGACGCCTCGTCGTTTCCCCTGAGTCGATGCCATGATCTCCGACCTGTTTTCACAACTGCTTGAGCTGGAGGACGTCGTGGTCCATCCTGGCGCGGATGCTCAAACGGTTTGGAGGTGTGAGCAGGAACACCGTTGGTTCTTTCCCGCGGCATATCGGGAGTTGCTGCAGTTGACCAATGGGATCGAGGCCTATGCCGGGCATTACCGGCTGTTCGGTTTGTCGACCGGCGAGGCGATCGATGCCATTGCCTGGAACAACGAGGAGTGTTGGAAATTCGCCTGGGGAGGCCGTTGTGCCGGCTTTTGGTGCTTCGCGGAAACCGCCTGGGGTGACCAGTATGCCTTTCGGATCGAGTCTCTCAGAGCGGGGGAGGATGACGAGGTGTTCTTTCTCGATTCGATGTCGATGACACCGGAAGTTGTGGCATCCTCGTTTTGCGAGTTCTTCGAGAAGGAGTTTCTTCGGTCGGCAAAAGCCCCCTACGATGCCATGATGACCTTGGCGCGGTGCCGATTCGGGCCGATCGACCGGGAGACTCACCTGGTCT
>JBKCTR010000877.1:0-2602 GCA_046318755.1 Planctomycetaceae bacterium | reverse complement strand
GCCTTCTGCCACGCTTCCAAATCGCGGTAGTACTTTTCGAACGCGACGCGGCCCTGCTCGGTGCCGACATCCCCGTCATGAATCAAGTCGGCGTCCAGCTTGAGCCCCGGATGAGCCTCGATCGCCTTGCGTTCAATGAACGCCTCGATGCGCGTGTTGCTGTGAGACGTCAGCAGAATGCCTACCGGCACGTTCAGCTCCCTGTGGAGTTCATAGGCAAAAGCGAGCGCCAACGCCGAAAACTCCCCGGCCCGGCGACTGGATTTCCATCCGGCTTCCGAAGCCACCGTCCCCTGCGGATAGAGCGCCGAGACGGTATTGGTCCTCAACTCCCGGACTGGAACTTCGTCCTTGGCACGGATCAGTTCCTGCGCCAGCCCCGAGCACATCGACTTGCTCGCGAACCATTCCATGTTGGACTGTCCGGACGCATGCCATACCTCTCCGACGAGCAGATTCTTCAAGACAACCTGCTTGTCATCGCTGTCGCTGATGAGCATCTCAGCAGGTTCGGCATTGGCCTTCAGCGGTTTGAGCTTGAGCAGCCACTTGCCATCCGCGCCGGCCGTGGCGGCTTCCTTTTGCCCGGCGAACTCCACCGTGACCGACGTGCCCGGCTTGCTCCAGCCCCAGACGGGAAGGTCTCGCTCCCGTTGCAAAATCGCGTTGTCGAGAAACGGCGCACCGAGTTCGATAACTGGCACTGGCTTCGCAGCCGGCTTGTCCTCGGCAGCCGATGCAACTCGATGTGATACCAGTAGCGTTGCCGTAAGAACGAAAGTCGTCGCAATTCGATGTCGCATATTGCTTGCTGTTCCAAAAACCAATCGGCAAGAGGACATTACTGGTAGCGAAACTCGCCAGGAGTTTCGGAATTCAGGCATCCCGGCCGAGAGTCTTGTCGACTTTCGCTCCCCTTGAACGCAACGGTCACTTCGCGGGCGTGAGCGTGAAATTTTTGATGGCGACCCCGTACTGCGGCGGGCGGTCGCGCCAGAACCGCAGGGTGTTTTCGCCCTCCTTGAGCGTCACGGTGACCGGCTTCGAAACCTGCCACGTTCCAACGGTGAACGGCACTTCAAGGACGGTCTCGGAAGTGGCGTCATTCACAGCGAGGTTGAGTCGCTGATCGTCATTCGCCGTCACGACTCGCGCGGCCAACAAGTACTGGCCGGCGCGGGGCGCGGTAACCTTGTATTCGAAGCGGGATTTCGTCCCCTGACTCGGGCCAGTTGGATCTTCTTTGGGACTTTGCGAGTAGTAGCTGCGCAAGTACGTGTCCGAGATGCGTTCGCAGACGTTGCCGTAGATGTCGTAGAGCCCAAACGGATTCGGCTTCTTCTGCCCGACAGGATGCGACTTCGTGCCTGAGTTGTCCTTGAACCAGGCGTACTCGCCAAGCTGTGCGGGATCGTTGCCGAAGAACCATTTGGTATCGCGGCCGGCGCGGCTGGCGTATTCCCACTCGGCCTCGGT
The DNA here is from genome assembly GCA_046318755.1 of Planctomycetaceae bacterium. GTDB lineage: Bacteria > Planctomycetota > Planctomycetia > Planctomycetales > Planctomycetaceae > UBA10511. Next base: position 1,126 of record JBKCTR010000877.1, on the reverse strand, counting down.
GGGCAGTCGCACGTCCAGCCCGGTCGATTCGGTGAGCTTGCCACAGCAGGTCAACGCATCCGCCGCGCCCACATTGTCCACCGGGAAATCGGGGCCTTTGTTCGACTTGCTGGGGTTCGACCCCATGATGGCTTCGTATTGCGCCTGCGTCACTTCGTACTTGCCCAGGTAAAAACCCTTGGTGAGCGTGACTTCGTGGTGCGGGTGTTCGACGCATTCGAACCGGCCATCGGTCTTGCTTTCGCCCCCCATCACGAACGTGCCGGGCTTGATGTAGACCAACTCCATCGTCACGCCGTCACCCAGCTTGAGCGTCATTTCGCGCGGTGCATCGCCGCCGGTGTGCGTCATCGCGGCTCGCAGACCCCAGTCCTCATATTGGCCATAGCCGCCACTGAGAAGACGCTTCCCTGAAGTGCATCGGTCGGCGTCGAACTTGAACGTGCCGCCGCGAAGGATTGTCTGGCCCTCGGGGAGGAATCGCGGGAGAAAGATCTGCAAGCCGCCGCCGAAGCTCTTCATGGCGAACACTTCGGATGTGTTCCCCGACGGCTTGCTGTATGCCGCCGCCGGGATGGAGATGACACCGTCCTTGCCGTAGGTGATCTTCGTGTCCTCAGGCGTGACAGGCGAATCGATGACTTTCTGAGCGACGGTTGGTTCGTTGGCTTCGCCCAGGTCCGTCCCGAGCGCATCGAGCGTCACGGCCTTCGCTGCGTCGATTATCGCTCGCTGAGTGCGAAGTGCGACGCCATTCCAATAGTCGTGCTGACCGTCGTGTTCGCCGTAGGTCCGCTTTTCTCCCAGAACATCGCCGACCCACTGGGCACGCTTAACCGTCAGGAATGCCTCCTTGTTGCTGCGTGCTTGGGTCGTGGCGAGGAAATCGGAGTCCTTGTGGTAGCGCGTGCCGGTCCAACCGCAGCCCCAGCCTCCACCCAGATTCACGACCCAACCTTCCGGCGTCCAATGCGCCAACGCGGCATGACCGGTCGATGGACGAGCCGTCGTCGGGATGCCGAACGCTCGCAAAATAAAACGTCCGAAGAACGCTCGCCGACCGCAGACGCCGCCGTTCATGAGGATGTTTTGAAAGCTCTGCAGATTCGGTCGGTCGTACTTGACG
>JBKCTR010000876.1:0-3674 GCA_046318755.1 Planctomycetaceae bacterium | reverse complement strand
GTTCGAGTTGCTGAAGAGCAATCTCGACCAATTCGCCCGCCGACCGATCCAGACCGCGCAGCACTGCTACGGCTGCACAGCCGGGGCGGGGTCGAGCTGCGGCGGCTGCCTGGAATAACGGCCGATGAGTTTTCCGCCCCGCCTGCTGGTGATGACCCGCATCCCGGAAGCGGCCCGGGTGAAGACCCGCCTGATCCCCGCCCTTGGCCCGGAAGGGGCCAGTCAACTGCACGAGGCCCTGCTTCGGCACACCCTGCGCCAGGCACGCCCGCTGGGCTGGCCAACTGAGATCTGGTTCACAGGTGCCGACGCGTTTCCCGCCGCCGACTTTCCCGAGGCCGACAGCTTCTGCCCCCAGCCGCAGGAAACCGGCGATCTGGGCGAACGCCTCATCCGGGCGATTGCACACGCTTCCGCGCGGGAGGCCGAGAGAGTGGTGGTGATTGGCACCGATTGCCCGGGACTGACCGCGGCCACGCTGCGCGAGGCGGCCGAGGGGTTGGCGACGCACGACGTGGTCTTGGGGCCTGCCGAAGATGGAGGGTATTACCTGATCGCCCTGCGGCGACCGCAGCCCGCGCTCTTCACCCACATCGAATGGGGAACCGAGCGGGTACTCTCCCAGACGCTGGAGAAGTGCCAGGGCTTGGGGTTGCGCGTGCATCAACGTGCCCCCCTCGCCGATGTGGATGAACCCGAAGACTTGCTGGTCTGCCGGCGGGAGGGATTGGTCGTCCCGCCAGTCTTGCCGGAACTGCAACCGGGCGTGCTGTCGGTGGTGATTCCGGTCAGGAACGAAGCGCGGACTCTCCCGCTGAGGGTTCCCTCCCTGCGGCAGGCGGGGTGCGAGGTGATTGTGGCGGATGGAGGGAGTGACGACGGCACCCCTCAGGTCGCCCGCGAACTGGGGTGCCGGGTGGTGCTGACCCGCCCGGTGCGGGGCCGCCAGTTGAACGCCGGGGGCGCGCTCGCCCGCGGAGAGTGGCTGCTGTTTTTGCATGCCGACACCCGGCTTCCCGCCAGCTTCCGGACCGACATCGCCGAGACTTTGGCCGGAGGGGCCATCCTGGGAGCGTTCCGACTGTGCATCGACGCGCCGGGGTGGGGATTGCGGGGAGTGGCGTGGGGGGCCAATCTGCGCTCGCGCTGGCTGCAGTTGCCGTATGGCGATCAGGGGCTGTTCCTGCGGACCGAAACGTTCCACCGGCTGGGAGGCTTTCGTCCCTGGCCGTTGCTGGAAGATCTCGAGTTCTGCCAGCGGATGAAACAGCACGGCCCCATCGCCCTGGCTCCCACCGCCGTCCACACCTCGGCCCGCCGGTGGCAGCACCTGGGAGTGGGACGGACCACGCTGATCAATCAACTGGTGCTGCTGCGGTACTGGTGGGGTGAGTCGCCCGAGAGCCTCGCCGCCTTTTACCGCCGTCAAAAGGGAACGGTGTCTGCGAAGGCGCGCTAATGGCCCTCGGTCCCGCAGGCTGTGGCTGGCGGCGCTGCCGGAGTGACGCTGGGCCTCGGGTTGGGTCGGTTCCCTGGTTGTGGCGTGAGGATTGGGGTTGGTCCCTCCCGTTCGGCGGGGCGTCTCTCTACGATGCGGGGCACCGCAGCACGGTTCGGGAGTTTCACCAGGAGCGAGCAGAGTCATGCAGACGCAGTTTGTGGGTTGGCCGGCAGAGGGGGGCGCGGTTCGGCGCGAGGGGGCGGCGGCCGTGCGGGTGGGCAATCTCATTCTCGTGGGCAGCCTGTTGCCGGTGGATGATCAGGGACGCCTCGTCGCGCCCGATTTGGCCGGGCAGACCCGCTTCGTCTTCGACACCCTGCGCCGCGTTCTCGCCGGGGCCGGGGCGACCCTCGCCGACGTGGTCAAGCACACGGTCTGCTACAGCTCGGCCGCCGACCCGGCGTCGGCTGCGGCGGCCCTGGCCGAGATTGACGCCATCCGCATCCCTTACTTCCCCAACCCCGGCCCGACCACCACCGAGATCCGTGTGGGGCTCGATGTCGAGGGGGCCTTGATTCAGGTCGATGCCTGGGTGGTGGTGAATGAGCCCCGCGAACAACTCGCTCCTCCCGGGCATTGGCGCTGGAGTGGGGCAGGGCCGTGGGTGCAGGGCTGGAAGGTGGGCCGGCTGTTGTTCATCAGCGGGCAGCGGTCGCTCGATGAGCAGGGGCGGGTGTTGGGAGAAGGGGACATCGAGATTCAGACCGATCACGCCTTCCGCAATCTCGACACGCTGTTGCGGGCCGGGGGAGGAGACCGGCACAGCCTGATGAAGCAGAACACCTACTTCCGGTTCTTCGGGCAGGGGCGTGAGGTGACCGATTACTGGGAGAAGATGACGAATGTCCGCCGGCGGTACATGTCGGTCCCCTCGGCGGCCGGGGCGGGGCTGCGGATCCAGGGATTTCCGCAGACCGAAGAGTTGATTCAGGTCGAGGGGATCGGTGCGTTGGGGGAAGACAAGCACCGGCTGCAGCCGGCGAATCACTGGGACTGGAGCATTCCCAATACGCAGTTCACGCAGGGGTGGAAGATTGGTCCATACGCCTTCATCGGCGGGCAGATCTCGGCCGACAACCGGGCCCGCGCGGTGGGCAGCGACATGGAGACGCAGACCCGCAACGTGTTCCAGTTCATTCGCAACGTGTTGGCCGAGGGGGGGCTGGATGAGCGGGATGTGATCAAGCTCTTCATCTACTACCACGGCGAGGGAGACTGGAGCCAGATCGCCTCCACACGCGACACCATCGACCGCGTCCAGCGCGAGTTCTACCCGACACCGGGACCGGTCTCGACCTCGTTCCGGGTCGCGGGCTTTGCGTTTGAAGACCTGTTGATTGAGATCGAAGCGTTCGCGATCGCGCGGGGATAAGGTGCGCGCGGCCGCGACCTCAGAGCACGCTCCCCTCTCCACATCCCGCTGAGCGCAGCCAGAATCAGCGTCCCGGGAGCGCGGACCTCCGTGTCCGCACGCTGCCCATCCATCCGAAAACCCCCGCCCCGCTGGGCAGAAAACAAACCTCGAACGGCCCCAGCCCCCGTCCGCTGGGCATCCATCCGAGAAGACCTTTCGCCTGGGGCCAGAAACAGGGTGGCGGGGGGGCGGACCTCTGTGTCCGCTCCACTGGGCACTTGTCGGAAAATCCGCGCCCCGCTGGGCAGAGACCAAACCTGGATCGGCCCAGCCCCCGTCCGCTGGGCATCCATCCGAGCACACCTTTCGCCTGGGGCCGGAAATAGGGTGGCGGGGGGGCGGACCTCGGTGTCTACTCGCCACTTTCTCTGCTCTACTCTCTCGGCCCCCGGCCGCCGGACCTCTGTGTCCGCTCCAATGGGTATCCATCCGAGAACCCCCGCCCCAACGGGCAGCGAAAAAATGCGGACCGGACCTCAACCCAATCCTCAGTCCCAGCGCAGCTGGTGAATCTCCCCCTGAAACGGCCAGTCCTCGGCACGTTTCACCAATCCCGCGCGCACAGGATTCTCGCGGATGTACTGCCACTCGGCCTCATAGGAGGCGGCACTCCGAACCCGGTGATCGAAACTCCTCGACTGAAACCGACACTCCAGTCGACCGTAGCGATTGGAAAACCGCGATTTCCAGTACTTCTCCCAGTCGTAGAAAGAAATCGCACCCTCCCGGTAGCCGGCGAAGAGGTGAATATGATCCGGC
>JBKCTR010000875.1:0-6585 GCA_046318755.1 Planctomycetaceae bacterium | reverse complement strand
CATGAACAGCAGCGCCGTCGAGGCGGTGGCATGATTCAGCGCCAGCGGGGCGTTCGTCAGCACGACATCGTGGTCGGTGCAGGCGGCCACATCGACCTTGTCATATCCCGCCCCCGACCGGGCCACCACCAACAACCGGTCGCGAACCTGTTCGAGCACGTCGCGTGTCAGCCAGGGGCGCAGCAAAATCAATCCATCGACCCCCGCCAGTTGCTCGGCGGTCATCTTCAACCGGTAGAACTGGTTCCAGTAGTCGGTATCTCCGGGGCGCGGGCCCTGCTCGCGCAGGTAGTGCCAGGTCACCTGCGGGGCCGCATCGAGACGGTCGACCGGCAATTCGCCATAGGCCTCGTCCCCCTGTTCATTCAGAAAGTCTCCCGAGATCGCGACGCAAAACTGTGCGGTGCCCATGGGGTTGGCCCAATGCGGAGGTCAAGCAGGTTCGACGCAACACGGAACGCCAGCCTCGCGTTCCGCCAATCCCCCCTCGCCAGAGGGTGGTCCGGGGAACGCGATGACCGGGGGCATTATCGCACCCTCGCGCCAATTGACCAGTCGCCCCCCCCGTCGAGCGCCTGTGATTCGGGCCCACTCTGGCCCCCCCCCCCCTCGCCACAGCGCCCCCAACGACCGACGGTCTGCCGAGGGGCGAATCTCTGCCGCCACAGCACGGAAGAGCCAGACCATCTTGGCGAAATTGGACCTGTCCCCTTTTTTGAGAGAGACGGTTGGATTTCTTCCACGAGGGCGTGCCATACTAAAGGCTGGCCAGGGCCGCGCCTCTCCTCTCCCGGAATCGAGTCTGATCACGGGGGTTGGTGAAGGAACCGGCTTGGAACAGCGCGTTGTCGGTTCGCGGCGGGTACCCGCCGGTTGATGTGAGCAGGAGTCGGCGGATGGAAGTGACGGATCATGCCCTGTTTCCCACACGCGTGGTGACGATCGAATTTCCCGACACCGGGGAACTGAACGCGGCGCTCTGCGATCTGCTGGAACGCCGACCCGAGCTCGACGACCGGTCCAACACCCACCCCGAAGCGCTCAACCTGCTGCGCCTGGCCGACACCGTCCCCGCCATCGCACAGCTTCGGTCGATGTTCCTCACCGGCGTGCAACACTGGTTGACTGCCGAGGGAATCGCCGGAACCGAAGGGGTCGATCTGTTGCTCTTCAGCAACCGCATGGGGCGCGGCGATTCCACAATCGCCCACAATCACCGGACCGATCTGATTGGCGTCTACTACGCCCGTACGGCGGATTCCGGGCGCCCACCCCTCGCGGTGACCGACGGCGAAGACTATTTCGAGGCCGGCGACGGAGTGTTGGTGCTGCACGATCCGCGGTTCAATGCCAACCTCACCTCCGTCGGTCAGCGCGATCACATCAAGGTCTTTCCGCGCCCGGGCCTGATGCTCATCTTCCCCGCCTACGTCTGGCATTCCGTCACGTCCCATCGCGGCGATTTTCACCGCCTCTCCTTCGCGATGAACTTCACACTGCGTTGGCCCGTGGACTCGGCGGAACGGCACTCGTGGAAGTGATCGACCGCCGCGGGGAGTGAATGCCCTGTCAGAACGAGCCGCCCGGACTTGCCGGTTCCCCTCCGGGAGGTGGGGCCGCCGGGGCGGGAGGAGGGGCCGATTTGGCCTTGTTCCCCCCCGCGTAGTTCGCCCGCTTGGTGGCGTAACGGATCGGAAACGACGGCCAGACGCGGTTGGTGGTCGCCTCCACGTCGGCCATCGGGCCATCGAAGATCCGCCCGTTCCACAGCACGTTTTCCGAGACCCACTGGTTAACACCCAGCCAGTGCCGGTCGGGAGCCGAGAGGTCGAAGAAGTTCCGCGCCTCGGGCTTGAAGCCCCAGAATTCGCGGGGCAGCGGCGCGGTGTGCAGCGAAGTCAGCAGAATCGCCATCGTGAGATAGCCGGTGGCCAGCGACCAGGGCCAGCGAATGAGCTCGTGCAGCCGCGAGTCGAGCTCGATCTGGGTGGGGGCGAAGTGCTCGGTGGCAAGGCGCAGCAGAAACACAAACAGGCAGAACAGGCCGACGAGGGCGACAAAGTCGGCATACGGGGCGAACCCCCGCGAAATGGTCTCCAACTGGGGGGCGACCAGCTCGAAGAAGTTCATCGCCAACAGCCCGGCGAAGAGCACGCAGAAGAAACTGTACACCGCCCCCATGGCTCCCTCGCTGGCGACGCACCAGGCGACGATGCCGAACATGGCGAGCAGCAGAAATCCAATCAGTGCGTCCATCGCCAGATCATCGCTTGGAGGGGAGTTGAGAACGAGAGCCGACAGCGGCGGAAACATCAGGCAGGTGCCGCGAGTCTGCCCAAGGCGTGGATCACTGGGGCCGGGTCATTTGACGTTGGCCTGCAGTTCGGCCAGCGAGGTCGAGCCCTTGACCACCAGCCGCAGCCCCTCTTCGTGCATGTAGAGCATGCCGTTCTTGCGGGCCTCGGACCGCACGGCCGAGAGCTGGGCGTTCTCACGCAGCATGTCTTTGAGCCGCTCGTTGAGGACCAGCAGTTCGAAGACCCCCAGGCGTCCCTTGTAGCCCAGCCCGCCGCAGGTGGGGCAGTTGGCCCCTTCCTCGTCGGGGGGGCGATAGAACGAGTCGATCTTTTCCGAGGGGAGGCCGAGTTTCTTGAGCAGATCGGGCTTGGGCTGGTAGGGCTGCTTGCAGTCTTCGCACAGCCGGCGGACCAGCCGCTGGCCCAGCACGGCGGTGAGGGCCGAGGCCATCAGAAACGGCTCGACCTTCAGGTCGAGCATGCGGTAGAGGGCGCTGATGGTGTCGTTGGCATGCACCGTCGAGAAGACCATGTGGCCGGTGTTGGCCGCCTGGACGGCGATCTTGGCGGTCTCTTCATCGCGGATTTCCCCCACCATGATCACGTCGGGGTCCTGGCGGAGGATGCTGCGGAGGGCGTTCGCGAAGGTGTTCCCCCCCTTCACGTTGACTTCGATCTGTTGGACGTTGGGAATGGTGTACTCGATGGGGTCTTCGACCGTAATGATGTTCTGCTGCAGCGCGTCGATCTCGCTGAGCAGCGCGTACAGGGTGGTCGATTTCCCCGCCCCGGTGGGTCCGCACGACAGGAACATGCCGTGCGGCTGATGAATGAGCGAGGTGATCTGATCTTGCATCTGTCGCCGCATGCCCAGTTGGGCCAGCTTCGAGACCGACTGCGACTGGTCGAGAATACGCATCGACAGCTTCTCTCCCTCACGGGTCCCCTGCGAGGCGACGCGGAAGTCGATCTTGCGTTTCTCAAGAATGGCCTTGAAGCTGCCATCCTGAGACTTGCGCCGCTCGGTGATGTCCATCGTCCCGAGCACCTTGAAGATGTTGATGATCCCCTCCCCCATCGCCCGGTCGAAAGGCTCGGCGGGGTACATCACACCATCGATGCGGTACCGCACGGCAAACTCGTCTTCGCGCGGTTCCAGATGCACGTCGGTCGCCCGACGCATGATGGCGTCGTAGACCAGTTCCTTGGCGGCGACGAAGCCACGCGATTTCTCGGCCTGTTTCGACCGGCTGTCGTCTTCGCCCCGTCCCGAGACCGACTTGCCAATGAACCGGATGGGGGGGCCGAGGGCCGAGTCGCGGGCTGCCTTGCTGGGGGCGATGTTGATTCCCACCCGGGCGCAGGCCCGAATGAACAGCGACTGGAGGTGCTCGGGGGTCATGACCTTCGAGCTGTCGGGGACGCGGTCGTTCCGCTCCTTGACGTAAATGCCCAGCGGGACCCCGTATGCCAACAGCGCCGCCAGCAGCCCCAGTCCAAACTGCGGAATGGTGATCGCCAGCAAAAGCCCCACCGCCCCCCCCATCAGCACGGCGGCGTTCCACATCCCGGCATCGAGCTTGAGCCCCTGGGCGTCGTCGTCGACCCAGGTGTTGGTGTGGGTCCAGAGGAGGAACAGCGCCAGCAGCGGCAGAAACCGAAACAGGCTGAAGTACCAGCCTACGCCGGTCCCCGTGTTCTTCTTGCCTCCGGGAACCGCCACGTTCCCCCGTGCGAACTGCTTTTTGGGGGTGCTGGGATAGACGCTTGGGGCGGCCCCCGCTGTGCCGTCGGCCGTGCTTCCCGCGCTGGTGATCGACGGGCCATCCGACTGGGCCCGGGTATCGGCCGCCAGCAGCAGGCCGCACACGAGCGCGAACAGCAGGCTGGCCGCCAGCCCTTTCTGGAGGTGCGACATGAACCCATGCATCCCGGAGAGGTCACCAACCGACACGCGGGTTGGCCGGACAAAACTTCACGCCAGTACTGTAACGGAACAGAGGATCGGTTGCGAATTCCCGGCAGGTTCAGCCTGGGGGTGGGATGGCCCGACCGGTCAGCCGGACCGGTCAGCCGGACCAGGGGGGCCAAACCAATGCGGCAGCCCAGTGAGGCCACCCAGTGCGGCGGCGGCGTGGTGCGCACCCGGGGGCCGGATCAGGGGGCCGGGCTGGCAGCTTGCCGTGCGCGCTGGAAATTCCGCCTCGGTCCAGGAAGTCGAGCGGTCGAGGCCGGCCGCTCGACCGGGCCGCTTGCGGGTTCTGATGCCCCCCCGCTAATGTGGAAATTGGTCGATTCCGGCCCCTTCGCAGCCCACGGAAAGCCGTGGTGAACTGGCTTGGCAGAGGGGGCGGAGCGCGGGCTGCGGCCCGGTTTTCTTGCGAGGAACGCGTTGATGTCGGTGCTTGTGCAGAAGTTTGGCGGGACCAGCGTGGCGACCGCCGAGAAGATTTTGGCGGCGGCCAAGCGGGCGGTGGCGGCCCGGCAGCTGGGGCACCAGGTCGTGGTGGTGGTGAGTGCCCGCGGCCACAAGACCGACGAGTTGATCGACCTGGCGAAGGAGATCACCGAGACCCCCCCCGCCCGTGAAATGGACATGTTGCTCTCGACGGGAGAGCAAGAGTCGGTGGCCCTGATGGCGATGGCCGTCCAGAAGCTGGGGGTTCAAGCCATCAGCATGACCGGGGCGCAGATTGGCATCGTCACCGACAACACCTTCACCAAGGCGCGCATCCGGTCGATTTCGACCGAGCGGATGCGGCGGGCCCTGGAAGGGGGAGCGATCGTCATCGCCGCCGGGTTCCAGGGAATCGACGACGACTTCAACATCACCACCCTGGGGCGCGGCGGCAGCGACACCACCGCAGTGGCCCTGGCGGCAGTGCTGAAGGCGCAGGTCTGCGAAATCTACACCGATGTGGAGGGGGTCTTCACGACCGATCCCCGGCTGGTGAAGGACGCTGGCAAGATCGCGCGGATCGCCTACGACGACCTGCTCGAACTGGCCAGCCTGGGGGCGGGGGTGATGCACTCGCGATCCATCGAGTTCGCGAAGAAGTACCGGGTGCCGGTGCTGGTGCGCCCCGCCTATTCCCCGGGAGAGGGAACGCTGATTGGTCCGGAGGGAGATGAAGAATCGGTGGTCACGGGGGCGGCCTTGGCGAAGAACGAGGCTCGCGTGACCCTGCGGGACATTCCCGACCGCCCCGGGGTGCTCAGCCAGGTCTTCACCCAGATGGCGCAGCGGAAGATTCCCATCGACATGGTGGTGCAGGACATCGGCGCCGATGGGCGGGCGAGTGTCAGCTTCACCGTGCCCCAGGATGAGCTGGCCGAAACCCTGACCGCCGCCGAAGAGGCGGTCCGGCAACTGGGCAGCGGCCGGGTCGACGTGGGGGCGAACCTGTCGAAGGTGTCGGCGGTGGGCAGCGGCATGCAGATGCACACGGGAGTGGCCGCGCAGATGTTCGCCGCGTTGTCGGAAGCCGGGGTGAACATCGACATGATCACCACCAGCGACATCAAGATCTCGGCCCTGGTCGATCGCGACCAGGGGGTGCGGGCCCTGCAGGCCGTGCACCAGGCGTTCGATCTGCACCGCCCGCAGCAGCGCATGTATCCCACAGTGGGGGTGGTGCACGAGGTGGCCGACGACGAAAGCGACCAGACCCGCCAAGAGCGCGAGCGCGACGTGGTGAGTCAGTTGGCCAGCATGGAAGACATCGTGGTCAGCGAGGTGGACCTCGACCGGTCGCAGGCGCTGATCACCCTGCGGAATCTTCCCGATCAACTCGGAGTGGCTGCCGAGATTTTCGGGCTGAACGCCGAAGAGGGGGTGATGGTCGACCTGATCGTCAAGAACGTTTCGCACGAGGGACGCTCGAATATTTCGTTCACCGTCCCCAAGAGCGCGGTGCAGACCAGCCTCGAGGTCACCCGCCGGCTGGTGGCGGCCCATCCCGGGGCCGAGCTCAGCAGCACGTCCGAGATCGCCAAGCTGTCGGTGTTGGGAATTGGGCTGCGGACCCACACCGGGGTGGGCCAGCGGCTGTTCCAGGCCTTGGCCGACGCCGGTGTGAACGTCAAGATCGTCAGCACCAGTGAAGTCTGCATTTCCACAATTGTCGACCAGGCCCAGGCGGAACAGGCCCAAAAGGCGGTGCAGAAGGCGTTTGGCCGCGGTTGAGGTCAGCCCCCCCCCCCCCGCCGCGCAGCCTCCTCGCAGCGCAGCCCCCGGCAGAGATCGGCCGGGGGAAGCAGGCCGGGCAAGCGGGGGGCCAAGGCCCCC
>JBKCTR010000874.1:0-5433 GCA_046318755.1 Planctomycetaceae bacterium | reverse complement strand
GACCTCCCTCGGTTCGCTCATCGAGCCGGCTCCGGAACGGATCCACGCTCCGACGCCGACCAGCAAGCCATGGCTCAGCCGGCGGGGCCGGCACATCGATTTCGTCGCCCGCGACGCGGCCAACCGCCGTCTGGGGGAAATCGGCGAGCAGTTCGCCCTCGACCTCGAACGCCAACGGCTGCAAACCGCCGGTCGGGATGATCTCGCCGCCCGGGTGGTGTGGGCCTCGCATGAATACGGCGATGGCCTCGGCTACGACACTCTCTCTTTCGACGAAACGACCGAGCAGGAACGGATGATCGAGGTCAAGGCGACCGGGTTGGGGAAGTTTTTTCCGTTTCTCGTGACGGCGAATGAAGTCCGCTGCTCCGACGATGTGCCGCAGCAGTACCAGTTGTATCGGGTCTTCGACCTCAGTCGGTCACCCCGGCTGTACATCCTGCACGGCTCGCTGCGGCAGACGTGTGAGCTCGATCCAGTGGTGTACCGGGCGTCGCTGTGACGGCCGACGGCCGAGAACAGGGGAACCGGAGCGACGGACGGCAATTGCCGCGTTGGTCCCAAAGCCCGCCCTGACGGAGCTCTCTTCCATCGCCCAGGATTGACGCGCGGCGGCTACCCCGGGTGGGTGCTCACCGGACAGTTTGAAAACCGATCCTGCGACCTGCCGCCCATGGTCAGGCGGGCCTGGTTTCCAGCGGGGGACCGCCCGGCTTGCGGCCGATGAAGTAGGAGGAACTATGAATCAGATAAGCCATCTTGTAGTGAGCGATGAATTTATCCAGGTATTTCATCCACCCCAGCAGCCAGCGGAACACATAGAGGTTGAGGCTGAACAGCGCATCGCTGTTGAAGGAGAAGAGGATCGCCAGAAACCGGGGAAGCACTTGCTGCATCGAAGAGGCCGGTCCCCGATTGAAGCCGCTGTCGATCCGCTCAAACGCCTCGCAGAGAACCACGATTCCCTTGTAAGTGAAGCGAAAGTAGTCGTTGGATTCATCATGAAAATTGAAGATAAACGGGGCACTGATGTAGACGATTCCGCCCGGTTTCAGAATGCGGTAGATCTCGCTGATCACCTGCTGGGGACTGCGGCAGTACTCGAGCAGACTGATGGTCGTCACGAAGTCGACGCTGTTGTCGGGCACCATGTGCATGTCATGCGCGTCGGCGACGATGTCGACCCCCTTGCCGGGAGTCAGATCCACACAGACCAGTTTGGCTCCCGGAGGCGGGGCGCCAAACGCGTAGTTGCCCTGGGCGTCCCTCGATCCGATGTCGATCATCACCGGGTTGGGGGGCAGGAAGTCATAGGGGTTGGGCTTGATCTCCCGATAGAGATAGTTGGATGACGGAGGCTTGGGCAGACTCCGGTAAATCTTCTTGAGGAGGGATTTCATGGGTTTTCGTCCAGGGCATGGGTCACACCCGGGCCACGCGTTCGGGGGTGTGCTGCCACGGAAAAACGGGCCGCGGGACAGGCGACGGGCAATGCCGACAGGCCGCCATTCGACCGGGTTGCCAAGGGGGAGTGCGAGGCGATGACGCCATCCTCGCTCAACTCTGCGAGAGGCGGCATAACTATCAGACGTCGGTGTCATGGTCAATTGCCAGCGCCGCCCTCGATGCAGGACGAGAACCGCGCACGGGGCCAGCCAGCGAGTCGACAGATGCAACCCCTTCAGGTCCTACAACCACGCACTCCCCTACAACCATCCGTGGCCCTCGACAAGCGCACCGTGGGAGGCCGCAGGCTGGGTCGGCCCGGTTCTGCCCCCGTCACGACCCGGGGTGCGAGCGCACCGTCCCGTCCCCGCTCGCCAACGCGTCTGCGCCGAACCGAAGATCGGCCCACCGGCATCGTCTGGGGTGGTCGGGAGTGACCTTCCGGCCAGGTTTCCTTCCGGAGCCAGTCGACCGGATGAATTCCACCCCGGTCGCCCTGTCGCGGTGGCGGTCTCGGGGGGCACGTGAACGGCCAGAAGAAAGCCGTTAAACTGGAGCGAAGGCCGGGAAATTCCCAGCCTCCCCCGCTGTTCCCACCCCGGTCTCCTCCCGGATTCCATCCTGCTCGAAGATCGCCCGACAATGTCCCGCCTGTTGTTCTGCGCGGCTGGCCTGCTCAGTCTGTGGGGAGCCTTCCCGGCGCTGGCCGCCGACCAAACCGAGTTCTTCGAACAACGCATCCGCCCCCTGTTGGTGGCACGCTGCGAAGGCTGCCATTCCTCTCAGAAGGGGAAGACCCAGGGGGGATTGGCACTCGATACCCGCAAAGGTTGGCAGACCGGAGGAGACAATGGGCCGGCCATCGTTCCCGGCAAACCCGCCGAAAGCCTGCTGATCAAGGCGATTGGCTATGCCGAAGAGAGCCTGCAAATGCCCCCGGACTCGGCGGGGGGAAAACTTTCCTCGGCCGAGATCGCCCTGCTGACCGAATGGGTCGAGAAGGGAGCCTTCGATCCGCGCGAGGCCAAATCCGGGCGAGGCGGCCTGACCGAGCAGCAACTGCGCGACTGGTGGTCGTTCCAGCCTGTCCGGCCGGTGGCGGTCCCCGAAAGTTCTCCCGCAGCCCCGGCCGAACATCCCATCGACCGGTTCCTGAACCGCGACCTCGTGGCGGCGGGATTGCTGCCCGCCCCCGCCGCCAGCCGGCACGAACTGATCCGCCGCATCACCTACGACCTCACCGGCCTCCCCCCCACTCCCGACGAGGTGCGGGGCTTTGTGAATGACTCGTCCCCCCAGGCGTATGCCCAGTTGATTGACCGTCTGCTCGGCTCGGCCCGCTATGGCGAACGCTGGGGACGGCACTGGCTCGACGTGGTCCGCTATGCCGACACCGCTGGCGAAAACACCGATCACCCCATCCCCGACGCCTGGCGCTACCGCAACTGGGTGATCGACGCCTTCAACCGCGATCTCCCCTACGACCAGTTTGTCCGAGAGCAGATCGCGGGGGATTTGATCCACGCCGAGGCCCCCCCCGAGCAATACGCGGCCGGAGTGGTGGCGACCGGGTTTCTGGCCCTCGCCCGGCGGTTCGACCACGACAGCGACAAGTGGATGCACCTGACGATCGAAGACACGATCGACACCGTGGGGAAGGCATTTTTGGGTTTGTCGGTGGCATGTGCCCGCTGCCACGATCACAAGTACGACCCAATCTCGGCCCGCGACTATTACGCCCTGTACGGCATCATCAGCAGCACGCGGTACGCCTTTCCCGGCTGCGAGGCAAAGCAGCAGCCGCGCGATCTGGTGCCGCTGCTCCCCCCCGCCGAATGGACCCGGACGATCGAGCCATTCGACCGCGCCGTGGCGGCCCTCGATGCCTCGCTCAAGGAAGTCGACGCCGCGCTGGCGGGACAGGCCAAAGCGTTTTCTGAAGCCGTGGGTGACCGCGTGACCAAGCTGGCCTCGGGAAAGATTGCCGACGGCGGTTCCCAGAAACTGAGCGAGGGACAGGAACCCCGGCTGGAAGTGCCGGTGACCCCGGGGCAGTTGCTGGTGCTGACAATCGACCCCGACGGCAACTACGGCGCCGACACCACTGTGGTCGAGTGGGAACTGACCGAGCAGGGAGGCGAACAACGCCGCTGGAACCTGACGCACGACGTGACCACCGACTTCCTCCAGGCGAACCCGCATGCCGACGGACAGGGACACCCCGGTGTCTGGTTGTTTCTCGATGCCCGCGGCGGGCTGGGGCTGTTGCCCGACCGGGCCGCCCGGCTCGATGGCCAGGCAGCCCTCAGTGCCTGGCGCAAGGGAGACAATCCCTCGGTGTTTGTGAATGCCTCGGCCGATCCCGTGAAGGTCTGGACCACTCTTCCCGGCAAGACGGTGTTTGTGCACCCCGCGCAGGATGGTGCGGTGGCGATTGGCTGGGTGAGCCCCATCGGGGGGACGGTGAAGATCGAGGGGCGGGTGGCCGACGGACATCCCGGTGGCCCGAATGGCGTGGGCTGGAAGCTGGAACAACTGACGGGAGACATCTCCACCGTACTGGCCGAGATGTCGCGGCTGGGGACCCGCCGGACCGAGCTGGCGGCCGAGCGTGCCGCGCTGCTGGCCCAGGCTCCCCGCAAAGAGACCGCGTATGCCGTGGTCGAAGGGACCGCGGCCCACGCGAAGCTGCACCTGCGGGGTGATCCCGAGAAACTGGGAGATGAGGTTCCCCGGCGGTGGCTCGAGCTGTTTGGGGGCGAGCCGTTGCCCGAGAACGCCGGCAGCGGCCGCAGACACCTGGCGAACTGGCTCAGCGACCCACGCAATCCGCTGGTGGCCCGGGTGATTGTCAACCGGGTCTGGCTGCATCACTTCGGGACCGGGTTGGTTCCGACCCCCAACGACTTCGGCACCCGCGGCCAGGTTCCCACGCATCCCGAACTGCTCGACTGGCTGGCGCAGCAGTTGGTGGACTCGGGCTGGAGTCTGAAGGCCCTGCACCGGCTGATTTTGCAATCCGAGGCGTACCAGCGGTCGAGTCGGCAACCCGATGCGGCCCTGTTGGAGGCGGCGCTGTCCCGCGACCCCGTCAACGCCCTGTATTGGCGGTTCAACCGCCTGCGGCTGGATGCCGAGCAGTTGCGCGACAGCCTGTTGATGTCCTCGGGGCAGCTCGACCTCAGTCCCGGCGGCGCGTTGCCCATTCCGCCGTCGGCGGGCTGGTCGTACACCCAGCACGTTCCCTTCGCCGGGCTTCCCGACTCGAACCAGCGGACGATCTACCAGATTGTGCTGCGGAATCGCCGGCCCCCCTTCATGGCGCTGTTCGACGGAGCCGACCCCAATGCCACCACGCCGCTGCGGCAGGTGACGACGGTTCCCACCCAGTCGCTGTACTTCCTGAATGATCCGTTCTTTCATGCCCAGGCCGAGGCGCTGGCCCGGCGGGTGTTGCCCGCCCCGACCGAAGAAGCCCGCGTGCGGCAGCTTTACGAGTGGGCGCTGCAGCGGGACGCCACCGCGGCCGAGGTGGCCGCCGCGTTGGCATTTGCCGCCGAGTACTCCGCGGCCGTGGCCGATCAACCCGAGCCCGAACGGCCGCTGGCGGTGTGGTCGGCCCTGGCCCGCATTGTGTTGGCGGGCAACGAGTTTTTGTACGTGGACTGAGACCCGGCCGGCCCGGGGCCCCGTGTCGGTCCCCGGTTGGGTTGGCCTGTCTGGCTTGAACGCTGTGTCTGACTGGAGAGCGACGATGAACCGTTCCGAGTGGTCCCGACGGACCGTGTTCAAATCGGCGGTGGCGAACTCGCTGTTGTTTCCCGGCCTGTTGAGTGAGTTGCTGGCGGCCGACGCCCCGGCCCCCCGGTCGGCCGGTCCCGCGAACCCACTGGCCCCGCGTGATCCGCACTTCGCCCCCCGGGCCAAGGCGGTGATCTTTTTGTTCTTGAGCGGCGGCGTGTCGCACGTCGATTCGTTCGACCCCAA
>JBKCTR010000873.1:0-5660 GCA_046318755.1 Planctomycetaceae bacterium | reverse complement strand
ACCAGGCGTGGGCCAGCCCGACAATACCAGCCCCTACGATTCCCACGCGCCGAGGCATCAGGTGTTTTCTCCCAGGTCGTGCCCCGCTGGCGGTCCAGAGGCGAGGCAGGCATCCAGTTGCCGGGCAAAATGCTCCAGCGGCGGGGTCTGCAGCCCGGTGATCTTGGCGGCATCATCCCACCGTCGCAGACGAACAGCCGCAGCCGCTCCCGGGAGCCGCTCGAACGCCACCCGCTCCAGTTCGCTCATCGGTCCCCCCTGAAGCCGAAGACTGCAAACCGAGGCCGGGCTGAGCTGGTGGAAATACCCGGGTTCGACCGCACACAGATAGCGTTTGGCGGCGACGTGCAACTGGACGGGGGCGCAGACCTCCGCGGGAAACCGCCGCTGCAGCCAGCGGGCGGCCAGGTTTTCGTGATGATCGTCAATTCCCTGTTCGGGGGCGTCATCGGGCAGGTCATGCAGCAGGTGGCCCACATCATGCAGCAGGGCGGCCGCCACCAGGTTCGGATCGGCTCCCTGCTGTTCCGCGAACCAGGCGGCCTGCAGCGCGTGCTCACGCTGCGAGACCGGCTCGCTGCCGTACTGCGAGTCGCCCCGCAGTCGAAACAATTCCAGGATTTCACTGGTGTGCGGATGATGCGCCTGCGAGACAGACTCTGGCACGGCGAATTCCCGGGGATGGGGTTGCGGTTGGCTGAACGGCTTGGGAAAGTTTAGCACCCAAGGCAGACCACCTGTAGGAAGCCACCACATGCCGGCGACCACCGCCGACGCCGCTGTGACGAAGTCCCCGGAACATCCCGAAGCGGATGGGGGCTGGGCCGTGTTGCTGGTCGCGGCTGTCGCCGCGTTTGCGACCTATTTCAGCATGTACGCGTTCCGCAAGCCGTTCACGGCTGCTGGCTACAGCACCCAACTGTTGTGGGGCTACCAACTGAAGACTGTGCTGGTGACGTCCCAGGTGTTGGGATATCTGGTCTCGAAGATCTTGGGGATCCGCCTGATTGCCGAAACGGAACCCTCCCGAAGGCCCCGCAATATCCTGATGCTGATTGGAATTGCGGAGGTGGCGCTGCTGCTGTTTGCACTGGTGCCACTTCCCTGGAAGCCACTCTGTCTCTTTCTGAATGGGCTGCCGCTGGGGATGGTGTTTGGTCAGGTCCTGGGCTACCTCGAGGGACGGCGGGCGACCGAGGCACTGACCGCCGGCCTGTGCGCAAGCTTCATCGTGGCGGATGGGTCCACTCGGGCGGTGGGGGCCTGGTTGTTGCGAGAGGGGGTTCCGGAAGAGTGGATGCCCTGCCTCGCTGGCTTGCCATTTGTGCCCGTGGTGCTGCTGGGGGTCCTGGCCCTCAGCCGGAT
The DNA here is from genome assembly GCA_046318755.1 of Planctomycetaceae bacterium. Classification (GTDB taxonomy): domain Bacteria; phylum Planctomycetota; class Planctomycetia; order Planctomycetales; family Planctomycetaceae; genus UBA10511. Next base: position 4,295 of record JBKCTR010000873.1, on the reverse strand, counting down.
CCCGCCCCCCTCGCGGCAGGATGTGGCCGCCCGTTCCGAGCGGGCTCCCATGACCCGCGCAGACCGCCGGCTCTTTTTGTCGCGCTACGGGACCGCACTCGCTCCGTTGGTGCTGCTCTACCTGCTGATCACGATTGTCCGCAGCCTGCGGAGTGATTTTGCCCGCGAGATCTTTCTCTCTTTGGGCGATGAGGCCCTGCCCGCGTCGTTTGCCTGGTCCGAGATCTGGGTCGGACTGGTCACGCTGGTGGTCAGTGGAGCGGCCGTGCTGATTGCCGACAATCGCCGGGCTTTGTTGGCGGCCCTGGTGATCTGTGGCGTGGGGGCCGGTCTTCTCGCCTGTGCCCTGCTGGGTCAGCAGGCCGGTTGGTTGGGACCATTCCCCTTCATGGTGCTGTTGGGAATTGGCCTGTACCTGCCGTACCTCGTCGTCCATACCTCTCTCTTCGAACGCCTGCTGGGTCTGACCCAGGAACGGGGAAACGTGGGCTTTCTGATGTATGTGGCCGACTCGGCGGGTTACTTCGGCTACGTCATCTGCATGCTGCTGAAAAATGCGGGGGCCACTTCGCCCGATGTGGTCGGCACACTCCGCTGGGCCTGCTGGATTGCGGTGGCCGCTTCGGCGGTGTGCCTGCTCCAGGCGGGCCGATTCGTTTCCCGACAGGGATCGCACACAACCTCTACCGCCCGCACAGTCACGACGACATGACATGAAGAGTCAGGCCCGCATTGCATTGTTCGAAGGGAACCACGGTCAAATCGTGCTGCGCGAACTGCCACTGCCGGTGCCCGCGGCGGGTGAAACGCTCGTCCGCGTTCTGGGATGTACTCTCTGTGGCAGTGACCTGCATAGTTTTGAGGGACGCCGACAGGTGCCGGTGCCGACCATCCTGGGTCATGAAATTGTCGGAGAAATCATCGACCAGGGACCGGGCAGCCCCCGCGAGGATCTGCAGGGACAGAGCCTCAACCCGGGAGACCGGGTGACCTGGGCGATCGTTGCCCACTGCGGCAACTGCTTTTACTGCCGTCGCGGTTTGCCGCAAAAATGCCTGCGCGGGGTGAAGTATGGACACGAACCCCTGCGCGATGAACGCAGCCTGAATGGCGGTCTGGCGAGTCATTGTTTGTTGGCACCGGGATCCACGATTCAGAGGCTGCCTCCAGAGATTCCCCTGGCCATGGTGGCACCGGCGAGTTGCGCCACAGCCACCATTGCGGCGGCGTGTGAAGCTGCCGGTGACCTGCGTGGTGCCGACGTGGGCATCTTCGGGGCCGGCCTGCTGGGATTGACCGCCTGTGCCATGGCCCGTGATCGGGGGGCCAGCCGGGTGTACTGTGTGGAACCTTCGGCTCAGCGTCTTTCACGCACCCTCTCATTGGGTGCCGTGGGGTGTGCGTCGTCCGACCAATTGTCGTCACTGCTGCAATCCAACGAGGCCCCCCCCGGGCTCGACGTGGTGCTCGAGGTGTCGGGCAGCACGGCGGCGCTGGAGCAGGCCCTCCCCCTCCTGAGAATTGGCGGGACGGCCGTTCTCGTCGGGGCGGTGTTTCCCGGACCGCCGGCGGGAATCGTTCCCGAACAGATCGTTCGTCGGCAGTTGACACTGCGGGGAATCCACAACTACGCGCCGCGGCATTTGCAGCAGGCCGTGGCATTTCTGGCCGGAGCCGTTGGACGCTGGCCTCTCGAAGACCTCGTCACCGACTGGCTCCCACTCGAGGAAATCGGCCCGGCTTTTCAGCTCGCCCGTGATCCCGCCCGGATCCGGGTGGGAGTGGTTCCCTGATTGCCGACCCACCGAACCGCATATGCCGCCGCCATTTCACTGCCCCTGTTGTGGGTATCCCGGTCTGACCGCACCACCGTACGAGAACCTGCCCCGGCCCCCCTGGGGCGACTTGGGGGAGCCGCCGTACATCGCACGGTTTGGGGCAGCTTCGTTTGAGGGATGTGACTGCTGCGGATACGAGTTTGGTTTCGATTGTGACGCCGCCGCCTGCGGCACACCACGGTCATTCCAGGCGTACCGCGCCACCTGGCTCCGGGCCGGGGCCCCCTGGTTCTCTTCTTGCCGTTCCAAGCCAGCGGACTGGGATCTGAACCGGCAACTGGTCACAGCCGGCCTGGCGTTTCCGGGCAGACATGAGGCGGACGGCAGGCGGCCGCTTCGGCCCGTCGTCGCGTCACCCACCCGCCCCCCTGGGCAAGACAATTCAAGAGGCCGGTGGTGGCCACCGTGGTTGGGTTCCCAGGTCTCCGCGAAACACAGCAAGCCCCACTTCGGTCGGTCCTTGCGGGCCCTGCGTGCGAGTTCTCAGCTTTCTCATCATGGCGCCGCGGGGCCCTGCAGCAGGTTCCGCCCTTCGTCGCCCGAAGTCCCCGCCACCACGTCGAGCGCGTGCTGCAACTCGTCGGTCCCCCCTTCGGGAAGCTCACTGGCGGCTCCTGCGGCCACGCGCGAGTCCTCGGCCAGGTTCTGGCGGGCCACCGCCGCCGCTTCCGTGCTGATTGTGGCCGCGGGGGAGGTGCCCGTGGAAACTGGGCCCCCCGGAAAGGGCAGACCGGGCGGGGGCATTGTCCAACTCAGTTGCAAACTGGACTGAGCCGGCTGGATCCCCAGTTTCTGCAGGGCCACCTTGGCCAGAAAGCGGGCATCGCTCTGCAAGCGGGTCCCGTCCACGTCGCGGGGAGGGTACCAATACGACACCCGCAGCCGCACTCCCCCCGGCTCGAGCGCCTCGACCATCGCCCGCGGAGGAGGATCATCCAGAACCGCCTCATGCCCGGCCACCGCCTCGGCCAGCGCCGTCTGCGCCTGCGAGATCGAGCTGTCGTACGGCAACAGCACGTCGAACAGCCCCCGCACCGCCTTCGAGGCCGTGCGATTGATGATCGTCGACTTGAACACGGTCGCATTCGGAATCCGGATGAGATGCCCGTCCAGCGTGACCAATTGCGTCGAACGGGTATTCAGCGCCTTCACCACCCCCGCCTTCCCGTCGACCTCAACAAAGTCTCCGACGCGAAACGGACGCCGGGTCCCCAGCATGATCGAGGCCACAAAGTTCTCGGCGATGTCCCGAAAGGCGAAGCTCACCGCCAGGGCCACCACCCCGGCCAGCCCCAGCCCGGGAAGCACCGTATCGGCCACCCCCATCACCCACAGCCCCGTCAGAATGCCGGTCAGCACAATCGACCCGCCAATGACCGAGGCCAACACCGACCGCAACAGCATGTTGTCGGTGAGGAAGGTCACCACCCGGTCCGAAATACGCCAGAAAATGCGGGTCAGTAACAGCGAGAAGACAAGGATCCCCAGACCTCCCAACACCACCAGCCACTTCTGGGCGATCATCCGTCCCAGCGCCTGGATCCGACGGTTGGCCAACTCGGTCGCCGAGAGCACCTGCTGATCGGTCTTCGTCTTGTTGAGCACCAGGTTGACTCCCTGCACCCGCCGCACGAAATCGCGCAGCCGGTCGCGGATGTTGTCATTCTCGACATGCCCACGCAGTGTCACCACCCCCTCTTCGACCTCCACCTCGATCGAGCGGACGCCCGGATACTGGGGCAACAGCTTGCACAGCCGGTCCCGGACGGCATCATCCGTCACCTGGGGGGAAATCTCGATCGTCCCCGGGGTCTCGGCCGCCGTGGCCTCGGGGTTGTCGTCGGTCGGGGCGGGCACTTCGCCCGGATCCTCGCCGTTGTCGGCCGGTGCGGCCGGTGCCGTGGTGGGAATCGGCAGAATGGTCTGTCCCTGGACCGGGATGGTCCCACCCGAGAGTCCCCAGGCAACAGCGGTCGCCAGCCACCAGACCAATCCAGCAAGCGGGCAGCGCAACGGTCGTCGCGAAGGATGGTGACACTTCGCGGTCACCGCAACGGCGGGGCGAGCAAGCTGTCGGTTCATGTCCGCCGGACCACGCGGTGAAAGTGCAGTTCCACCTCCCGCTCGACCACCCGGCGGACTCCCTCGACCAGACAGCTCGGTTCGTGATCGGTCTCCCCCAGCCGCTTGATCTGCTCCAGTGTGGTTCCGGGAAAGACCGTGAACGTGCTTTGGTGAATGATCTGATTCCCGGCATCGAGTTCGGGAACAATAAAGTGCACCGTCGCGCCGTAGGTCAGCATGCGGTGCTGATAGGCGTCTTCATAGGGGCGGAAGCCGGGAAACGGCGGCAGCAGCCCATGATGCAGATTGATGAGCCGCCCGGCGAACCGCCGGCAGGTGCCGCCGGGCAGAATGCGCATGGAGCGCGCCTGCAGGCTGGAGTGGTCATCGGAG
>JBKCTR010000872.1:0-2694 GCA_046318755.1 Planctomycetaceae bacterium | reverse complement strand
CTCAGGACCTTCCGGGTCACCGGCAGGGGCGCATAAAAAAACCCAACGATGCATGAGCATCGTCGGGTTGTGCCAGTGGAGCGGAAGGGAGTCGAACCCTCGACCTCTGCATTGCGAACGCAGCGCTCTCCCAACTGAGCTACCGCCCCGGCGAATGACGAGTATAGAGGAGAACTCGCAGCGCGGCAAGACCCCGATACTTGACATCCTCACAGCGGGGCGAAAGAATCGCCGCATCTTGAGTGCAAGACTCAGGTTTCGTGCTGTGAACCACTCCCGGAACGGGTCCCGGGAGAGCCAAGTCCGGGGGGCAAACGGTCGGCACAAGGCCGGTCGACAGGTCCATCGGCACACAGCTCTCCCACGGTCTCGTTCTGGTCCATCGTCTGACGCGACTGCGGAATCCTGCCGAAGCCTGCCGTACGCTCTCGCCACAAAAGACCGCCATGGCCGCCGACTGGGTACAAAAACTCGTCAAAGACGGGACGATCAGCAAAGACCAGTTCAATGAGGCGCGGGATCTCTCGAGCCGGTTGGGGATCAAGATTGAAGATGCCCTGATGAAATTGGGCTACGTCAACCCCAGCGATGTCGGGCAGGCCCAGGCGAAACAGTTCGGCTACGACTACGTCGACATCTCGGCCCTGCAGATTCCCGCGTCGGTCGTGCAGATGGTTCCCGAGTCGGTCGCCCGCGAGAACATCGTCCTCCCGGTGTCGCTGGATGACGCGGGCACCCTCACGGTCGCGATGCACGACCCCATGAAATTCGAGGTGCTCGACAAACTGCGGTTTATCATCAACCGCGAGATCAAGGTGGTGGTCGCCCAGAAAGAGGACATTCTCCAGGCGGTCAATCGATATTACGGACAGGGGGAGACCGAGTCGGTCGATTCGATGATCGCCGAGTTCACGGAAACGGCGATCGATTTCACCGAGACCGAGTTGGCGGCAGCCGCCAGCGTGGCCGACGATGAAAACGCCCCCATCGTCAAGCTGGTCAACCTGATGATCACCGAAGCGGTGAACATGCGTGCCAGCGATATTCATGTGGAGCCCTTCGAGGAAAAGCTGCGGATCCGCTACCGGATCGACGGGGAGTTGCTCGAGCGCGACTCCCCCCCGCGGCGGCTCCACTCGGCGGTGGTCTCCCGTATCAAGATCATGGCCAACATCGACATCTCCGAGAAGCGCAAGCCTCAGGATGGTCGCATCAAGACCCGGGTGGGGACCCGGGACTTCGACCTGCGGGTCAGTATGTTGCCCACCGGGTTCGGCCAGGCGGTGGTGATGCGCATTCTGGACCGAGACAACATTAAGGTCGGTATCCGCAACCTGGGTTTCAGCGAAGTCAACTACCGCACCTTCCAGAACATCATCCGCCGGCCCAACGGGATCTTTCTGGTCACCGGGCCGACGGGGTCGGGCAAAACGACAACTTTGTACAGTGCCCTGGGTGAGTTGAACCGGCCCGACCGCAAGATCATCACCGCCGAAGACCCGGTCGAGTATTACCTGCCGGGGATCAATCAGGTGGAGGTCAAGCACTCGATCGGGCTCAATTTCTCGCGCATCATCCGGGCGATGTTGCGACAGGCCCCCAATGTGATTCTGGTGGGCGAAATTCGCGATCAGGAAACGGCCGAGATGGCTATTCAGGCTTCGCTGACAGGACACTTGGTTTTTAGTACGCTACATACGAACGATGCGCCCTCTTCCATCACACGTCTGATTGACATGGGTGTGGCCCCGTTTCTGGTCGCTTCCAGCGTGATGGCGATCATGGCGCAGCGTCTGGTGCGGGTGAATTGCCCCAAGTGTGTCGGGCCCACCAAGCCGGACCCGCGCGATTTGGAGTACCTGGAAGTGACGGAGGAGCAAATTGCCCGGGCCAAGTGGCAGAAGGGGAAGGGGTGTTCGCATTGCCAGCACACCGGCTACCGGGGCCGCAAAGCGGTGTTTGAACTGATGACCATGAATTCGCTGATGCGGGACATGACCTTCAAGCAAGAACCGAGTCAGAACCTTCGCCGTCAAGCCATGATGATGGGCATGAAGACGCTGGTTCAAGACGCCTTAGACAAGGCCGTGCAAGGACTTACAACGATTCCCGAAGTCATGAACCTGCATCGGGGAGGCCACTAGAGCCAAACGACCAGGGGGGTGCCGGGGTGCGGAACCTCCTCGGGACCGGCCAGGAATGGCCAACCCGCTGCCAACCCTCGCCAGAGGGTAGGCGAAGCTGGCCCCGTCACCTCGAACTCGGTGCCCAGCCCCATGCGGCCGACTCCCCCCCAGCCGCATTGCCGCAAAATGCAACAGCGACCCACAGACGCCGTGTTTTGGGAAGTAACAATCCCAAAAACCGGCACAATCGTCGGCGACCCTTCCAGGTCCCCGACGCGAGCCCGATCCGGGGTGGTCAGGAATCGACCCCACCATCCCTCCGTTTGGTCCCCCGTTTGGGTGGCCGCGATTCTGACTTGAATAATGAGGACGAGCTTCCCAGCCAGGGGAGCGGTCAACCGGAGTTTCCATGAGCACGATCCAGATCGACAAGCTGCTGCAGACGGTGGTCAACAACAAGGCCAGCGACTTGCACATCACCACTGGGCAACCTCCCGTGATCCGCTCGGGGGGCCGGATGTTGAAACTGGAGACCAAAACCCTCGAGGCCGACGACACGGTCTCGTTG
>JBKCTR010000871.1:0-12693 GCA_046318755.1 Planctomycetaceae bacterium | reverse complement strand
AGTGCCCACCAGTGCGAAAGTAGGTCATCGCCGGGTTCATTCCAACACCCCGTCTGGGTCTCCCAGACGGGGTGTTTTTCTGCGCTCTCCCTGCCTTCCCGCCCCGTTCCGTTCCGTCCCCGTCGTCTGGCGGGCTCCCAATTCTGCTGGCCCTCGGCCATCCCCCATGTCCCACCGTCGCGGACTGGCAATGTGCCTGCCGTGCCGCGACTCCGCCGTTGCGCTCCGGGCATCCCCATCCCCTCGCCATTCCTCCTGCGGCCCGATTTCCAATCGGCCTGCTCCCCTGCGTCTGTGCCGAACTCCCCCCAACTCTCCATCTCATCGTCTGCAGGGGCAGTTCCTGTGGCATGTCTGTGAGTTCGTCGCCCAGCAGCACTCGATTTCCTGCGCCGCCCAGCCGCGAAATTGATGTTTCGCCACCCCGAGTGTTGACTCAGGGCCATCGTCACCGGGGCTCTGCGACGTTGGACAGACCCGCATCTCGTGTCTTTCAGAGATTCCCGTTCGCCCCCCCCCCCGAGGGACTTCCAGGGACTCTATCTGACGGCGACGGCGGGAATCCCCACTCCGATTTGCAAACTCCCCGCTTCGCTCAGCGCCGAGGAGTCTGCTCCGCCAGGCTGCCAAGGGGAGACCCGGCAGGTTGGGCCTGGCAGAGAGGGGCCGTCGTTGAAGCGACGGCGTTCGTCGGTGGTTGAATCGGAATACCCTGGGCCCCCGCAGGCTCCGCCAGACGTGTTTGGGCCCACCTCACCGGCCAGACTGTTCCGCAGCTTTGGTGAATTTGCCGCCCCCTTTGGGTTCTGCGAAATTCGCGATTCCCGGAAACTTTCGGAACGATTACGACGTCCAACTTGGGAACGAGGACGGAAAGCCCGGTTTCACAGTGGTGTTTCTGGTTGACGCTGCTGGAAAAGCTGTGTTAGGTTGGCGATTTCTGGGCGGTTCCCTACAGGCATCCCGGGTGATCGGGATCGGAGTGGCGACGATGGCCGATGTACAAGGTGTTTGGGGCATTGAAATTGGCCTGGCTGGGCTCAAGGCGATTCGCCTGGTTTATGCCGAGGCAGCCAAGCAGGTTTTGGCCACCCACTTCGACTACATCCCGCATCCCAAGATCCTCAGTCAGCCCGACGCCAATCCCGACGAATTGGTTGGCCAGGCTCTCGACACCTTCCTGGGTCGGAATCGGGTTCAGGGTGACCGGATCGCCATCGCGGTGCCCGGGCAATCCGCCTTGGCGCGGTTCATCCAACTGCCTCCGGTGGAACCGAGCAAGGTGGTGGAGATTGTCAAATATGAGGCGCGGCAGCAGATTCCCTTCGCCCTGGAAGAGGTGATCTGGGATTACCAGCCCCTGGGAGGCTCGGGGGCCGAGGGGGGGTTCCTGCTGGATGCCGAGGTCGGCTTGTTTGCCATGAAGCGCGAACAGGTCATGCAGCAGCTCAATCCCTTCATCCAGCGGAAGATTGAGGTCGATCTGATCCAGATCGCGCCGCTGGCGCTGTACAACTATCTCTGCCATGACCAGTTGGGCATGCAGCCGGGCAGCGAAGAGGTCGAGACAGGGCCGTATCATCTGGTCCTCGACATGGGGTCGGATGCCACCACCCTCGTGGTTTCGAACGGCAAGAAGATCTGGATTCGGAATGTGAATGTGGGGGGCAACCATTTCACCCGGGCCCTGACCAAGGAAATGAAGCTGACCTTCGCCAAGGCCGAGCATCTCAAGTGCAACGCCACGAAGGCCCCCGATCCGAAAGCGGTGTTCCAGGCCCTGCGGCCAGTCTTCAACGACTTCGTCTCCGAAATCCAGCGGTCGATTGGATATTTCTCGAGTGTGAACCGTGAGGCCAAGATCGAAAAGATCCTGGGAGTGGGGAATGGGTTCAAGCTGGCGGGTCTGCAGAAGTTCCTGCAGCAGAACCTGCAGATGGATGTGGAACGGGTCGAGCACTATCCGGGGTTGGCGGGTGACAGTGTGCTGAACGCCCCGCTGTTCCAGGAGAACATCCTGTCGTTCGCCGTCCCTTACGGCCTGGCCCTGCAGGGGCTGAACCTGACCCGGGTGCGAACCTCGCTGCTCCCCCCTGAAATCACCTCGCAGCGGCTGGTGCGGAAGAAGAAGCCTTGGGCTGTGGCCGCGGCGGCCGTGGTGCTGGGAGGCCTGTCACTCTCGCTGCTTGGTTCCGGCCTGCGGGCGGGGACGGTCAGTCCCGATTACTTCGGCGAGGCCGAGAAGAAGGCCGACCAGGCGATCGGACAGAAAAATGGCTTCAAGTCGTCGTATGACTCGGCGGTGGGTCAGAACGGCAAATTGAAGAAAGACATCGAGACGCTGCTTTCATCGACGACCGGTCGGACGGCTTGGCTGGAGGTTTATAAGGCGATCGAGGCGTCGCTCCCCCGGGATTACGGCGACGCTCAGGAGGTCGAACCGGCGAAGCGGAACCGCATCCGTCTGTTGGGAGTCACAACCCAGAAGATGGACAACCTGGGCGACTGGTACAAAGGACTGAGCGACGACGCTAAAAAGCGGATGCGCGAGCCCGATTCGAAGACTGGGCCGAGCGGTGCGGGGTATGTCTTCACGTTGCAGGGGGTCCACTTCCACAACGAAGACGATACAGGGATGTCGGACGCCGAGTACGTGCAGCAGACGCTGATCAAGAATCTGCAGAGTTGGCAGGTGGAGGTCCGCGACCTGACCACTGGTCAGCCGATGGGTTTGGTTCCGGTACGGCAACTGGGAATCAAGTGGCCGACCATCTCGGCATCACTCCCGCGGGCTTCGTTCGCCTACATTCCCGAAGGAACCTTGGCGGCGCGGGAAGAAGCAGCCCGAGCTGAGGCCAAGGAAAAGAAGAAGAAGTCCGCCGCGAGCGGGAAGCGGAAGGATGAAGGAGACGAGTCCACGGGCATCAAGGTCGAGCGGACCGCATTCACCGCCCAGTTTGTCTGGGTGGAAACCCCTGCGGAGAAACGGGTCGCCGTGGACCCCGATGCTCCGAAGGTCGACCCGAATGCAGCACCGCCGGCGGGTGGGGCGGCTTCTGGGGGAACCGCGACGGGGGGCACCGCGACGGGGACCAACACTGGGGGAGCCTCCGCCCCGGCGGCTGGAACCGGTGCCGCGACTCCTGCGGCGACGAAGTGAACTGCCGACGAAGTGAACTGCCGACGATTCGAACTGCGGCCGAACCGGTCCCCGGTTTGAGCAACAAGTGAAACAATCCCGCCTGTCCCCACGGGGCAGCGGACCAGCAGACAGACCACGAGACTCTTCCCACGCGGATTGAAGCCATGGACAAGTTGAAGCAGGTCCTTCAGTACAAATTCTGGATTCTTCTGAGTCTGTCGGTGATCTTCTCGCTGGTCGGGTGGTTCCTGGCCGGCTCGGGGATGGCCAAGAATTTCGAAGAACGACAAAAGAAGCTGGATGGCCAGTTTGGCCAGTTGAAGGCCTCGGCTGCCGATCCGAACAGCGACTGGGAGAACCAGCTCAAGAAAATCAATGAGGTGCAGGAACTGGAGTCGCTGAAGGCTCGGGTGCACCTCTGGGAGATGCAGCAGCCTTTGAAGGTCTGGCCCCCCAAGATGTCCACAACCGATCCCGAGCAGTTCACCTCGGCCGATCGGGGCTACTATCGCAAAAACTATCTCAGCTTCCGCAAGGAGGTCTTCGAGCAGTTGGAGCCGGTGGTGGAAGACGAGGAAGAAGGTCGGCGGAAGGGCAAGGTGGCGATCGCTCTCGACAGCTTCCCCGTCTCGGAGGCGGTGGGAGGCATCCGGACCGACAACCCGTCATCACAGGAAATTGAGGAAGCCCAGGAAGATCTGTGGCTGGCCAATGCCATCATCCAAGTGGTCCGCACTCTGAACCAGAGTTCCAGCGGCCAAGTGGATGCCGTGGTTCCAGAGATCTCGGTATTCACCCTGCGGGGGGGCAATCGTTCGGGCAGCACCATCACCCTCACGAAGAAGTCGGGGGGCAGCTCGTCCTCGTCCACCTCGGCGAGTGCAGGCGGGGGTGGGGCTGCGGCGCTGGGAGAGCAGATGGCGAAAATGGCCAAAGAGGGGCTGAAGGCCTCCGGATTTGGCGGTGGCATGGCGGGAGGGGGCATGGGGGGTGGCGGAGCCTCGGGCGACGCGAATACGGTGGGGACTGTACCGACCGTCACTGTCGATCCCACCGAGGAGCTGGGTGAGCCGGGTGAGAATCCCGCCCGTCGCTATGTGGAAGATCGAGACGAGTTCCGGACCCGTGGGTTCTACCTGGAACTCAAGATCGACCAGACCCGCGTTCCCGAGCTGCTGGTCTTGCTGTCGAACCTGAGCTGGCCCGCCCGTGTGACACGGGTCCACGTGGCCGATGTGCGGGAAGAAGATCTCTTGCCCCTGGGGGCCTCGGGTGGAACCGGGAACGCCATGGCCGGCGGTGGTGGCATGGGCGGAGGCATGGGGATGATGGCGGGGGGCGGCGGAATCGACGCCATGAAGGCCATGAGTGGGGCGATGTCGAAAATGGGAGGGGCTGGCGGTGGCGCTGGCGGTGGCGGCGGGGTATCTGGACAGACCGCCGGAGCGTTGTTGGGAAGTCGCGTGCCGGGGGCCCCTGCCTCGAGTGGCGGTGCTGCCGCTGGTCTGGCTGGCGGAGCGGCGAGCGGTTTGACCGGGGCGGCGGGTGCCGAGGCTGCCACCACTCCCAAAGTTGATCCGCTGTCGAATCCGAATCTGGTGAAGGTGGCCCTGGATGGCTGGTTCACTCTGTACAAGAAGCCGAAACCCGAGGTGTTGGCGAAGGTCTACCCCCCGGCCACTCCCGACCCGGCGACGAGCCCCGGGGCCGCCGTTCCTTCGGAAGGGGCTGCGGCTGCGGTGGATGCTGCGACGGGTGGAGCCGCGACCGGTGGAGCCGCGACGGGGCCGGCCGCCGAGGGGACTGTTGCCAGCCCCGCAGCCTCTGGCGATCCAGCGACATCCGTTGCGGCGGAACCGGCGGCTGCCGCCCCGGCATCGGCTGAGCCCGCCGCGGCCGAGGCATCTCCCCCAGCCGCTGGCGCCGACTCTGAGGCACCAACGGCGGGCGAGCCCACATCCGAAGCCGCTGCGGAACCCGCGACTCCGCCGGCTGAGAATCCCGCAGCACCCGCTCCTCCGGCGGGCACCGCACCTCAGTAATCGTGCGGTGGCCACGGCCCGTTTGCACTGACCCTTTCCCGACTTCAGTCTGATCGTTGTTCCCAGTCCGCAAGACAGGGGGAATTGCCATGAAAAATCTGGTTGAGAAGATCAAGACGTACAACTACAAGCAGTTCTTCCTGAACCACGGCGAAAAAGTGGGGATGGGGGTGGCTGGGTTGGTGACCCTGCTGTGTCTGGCCATGACCAGTTGGGGCGGGTATGCCCGCAATCCTCTGGAGATGGAAACCGAGGCCCGCAAGGTCCAGGATCAGCTCGCGGCCAATCGCTGGCCAGCCGACGAGAAGGAAAAATTCCTGATCGCGTCGGCTGACACTGCCATTCAGGGGGCGCTCACTCCCCTCGACCTGGCGCAGTTCGAGTACCAGATTCCCCTCTCTCCGAAGGTCAAGACCTACCAGTTGCCGGCGGACGAAGTTGAAGTGTTGCCCCCGGTCGACCTGATTGCCCGGGCCATTGAGTTTCCGGTGTTGGAAGAGCAGGCTCCCGAAGCTCCTGCCGAGGAACCGGTCGCCGAAACCAAGCCCAAGCCGGAAAAGACCAAGGAACGTAAGCGGAGTGGAGGCGGAGGTTTGGCCGGGGCGGCCGGGGTGGGAGCCCAGCTCGAAGAGAATTCTGGCGACACGGGCAGTTCCGGGATGGCGTCGATGAATTCCGGAGCGGCCGTGAAGTCGCGTGGCAAGCGGGCGAGTGTGGTGACCGCCGTCGTGGAGCGCCGGGCCCAGTTGGAACGGCTGCGCAAAGCCCATCATCTGGAGACGTTGTCTCAGGCCGAGCCCTTGCTGAACTATGCCGACTTCAAGCTGCAGCGCAAGCGGGCCATCCCTGCGAAGGATCCGTGGTCGGGACAGTGGGAGGATGTGAAAATTGATTCGGCTCTCGACACCCTGAACAAGGTGGTGTTGGAAGAGGCCGACCTGGTGGCGGCCGAGTTCATCGAAGGGGTGTTCACCATGTCGTTGCCCCGGCGGGCCGATGGCGACTGGGATCCTCGGTACGTGGTGCATCCCCGTATCCCGACGCTCGACAAGCAGCAGCGGGAAGAGGAAGAGGCGAAAAACGCCGCGGCCGCCGAGGCCCTCGAAGGGGCCGACGAAGAGGCGGGGCGGAATCGCCGAGGATTGTTGCGAGGCCAGCGGGATGCCAAGCGGATGCGGCGCGATGCGGCGAATCGGCTGGGAGACGAGGGCTTCTCGGGTGCGGTGAATGACTTCATGGGAGGAGGCGGGATGGGGGCCGCCATGGGGGCTGGAATGGCCGGCAGCATGCCGGGCGGCAAGGGCGGGGGCCGGATGCCCGGCGGCGGCGCCATGCCGGGCGGCATGGGCTCGATGCCGGGAGGAATGGGGGGCATGGGCTCGATGCCTCCGGGGGGTATCCCGGGCGGCGGCGGCTCGGGAGTCGCTCCCCGCCCGGATATGGGCAAGTTGATGTCGGGTGCCATGGGGCGCGGCGGTGCCGGCGGGGGCATGATGCCCGGTGGTGGCGCCGGAATGTCGATGCCCGGCGGCGGCGCTGGCATGTCGATGCCTGGTGGCGGCGGGATGTCGATGCCGGGGATGGGGTCTGGAATGGGAACGGGAATGCCCGTGGTGGGTCAGATCTCTTCGTCGGGGGCCGACCTGGTGATGTTCCGGTTCTTCGACTTCGATGTTGAACCGAACGAGTGCTACATCTACCGCGTGCAGATGGTCGTCGACAATCCGAGTTTCAATTCCGACTTTGTGCGGCAGTCTTCGGTGGCCGAGGGGGAGACCCGCGAGTCGGACTGGAGCCAGCCCTCGATCCCCGCGATTGCCCCCCCCGAAGTGCAGTACATGGTGCACCGGGTTTCGAAGCCCCCCACCCCCCAGCGGGCGGCGGAGCTCGACGTGATCCAGTTCAACACCGATTTTGGATCGATTGTCGAGGCCCCGCTGCCCCTCAAGTTTGGTCAATATGTGGGGGGTGAGAAAGAGGTGGAATTCCCCAACCTGGGTGCCCAGACGTTCGCCAAAGACAAGGTGAATTTCGCGAGCCAGGATCTGTTCCTCGATGCCCTGCCCGGCCCCAAGCTGGACCCGGCCATGCTGGCCGATTTGGGTTTGGAGGGGGACCAGAAAACCGTGATGTCATTGCAGTCGCAGCTCGACCAGGCGGTCACCGTCAATCGGTTGGGCAAGCTGCAGCCGGTGGATGGAGGATCCACGTCAGACATCGATGATGCCCGGAAGCGCCTGCGGGAACTGAACGAGAAGTACGCCGACCTCAAGCAGCAGTCCTCCAGCTCGGGCTCGGGGAATCTGCTGGGCGGCGGCGAGGAAGAGCAGGACGGAAAGAAAAAGAAGGGCCGCAATAGCCTCAAGTCGGGTGGTTCGGGACGCAGTGGATTCCCGGGCAGCGGCATGGGGGGCATGGGCGGACCGATGGGAGGCATGGGCGGTGGGGCGGGCGGCTTCCCGTCGAGTGGTCCTGGAGGTGGCAGCTTCCCCAGCAGCGGTTCCGGTGGCGGCAGTCGCCCCGGGGGGCGTGGGGATCGCAACAACTGAGACCAACTTCCTCCAACGTGTGATCCAATCGAACCAGCCCGCGGTGGGACCAGTTCCCGCCGCGGGCTGGTTCTTTTGGTGGAATGGCCGATCCGTAATGGCCGGCGACGCATCGCCTCCTCTGGGCTCGACACTGTCGGGCTCTCGCGTCGTCGGGATCGAGGGGCCCCCTTGGCCCCCAACGTCTCTGCCGATCGGGGGGAGACCTGGGCCGGCCTGCTGACGGTCGGGAGACTTCCCGGACCCAGTTGCGTCATCCGCCCGGGCACATTCCCGGCGAGCTCGATGGCAACCGAAGGGCCAAATCCCGGGGATGCTTCCCCCTGAGCCCAAGATTGGGACGGCGGTGGGAGTCTGAGTTGGGCAATCGGCCAATGCGGCTCGAACCCGGGGCGAAGACACGCTGGTGGCGGCCCCCACCCCTCGAGGGGGGGCGACGGTGGGGAGTGTGTGCGACACACCAGCGGTTTCCTGTGTCATCCGGGACCCCGCGCGGCGCGCGCAAAAAAACGCCGGCGGGGTGCGATCACCCCACCGGCGTTGAGCACATCGCAGGTTCAGGCCCAGACGGTGGCTTCGTTCTCGATTCCCGCCATCAACCAGTGATTGAGCTCGCGCCAAACATTGGTTGGGACCCGACTCCCTTCCATCCACTGCCACAAGCGCACATTCAGGCCCGCGGTCCAGAGCAGCCGTTCGGTCTTCTTGAGGGCTGACCAATCGGCCCCCGAATGGCCTCCCAGGAAGGCCCGGAAGCCACGCAACTGGTTCGCTTCCGCCAGCAGGCAGCGGCTGGTGGGGGGAGCCCCCAGCGCGACCACCCCGCCAAACCATGTGGGATGCCGCAAGGCCACTTCCAGTGCGATGCCCGCGCCGTCGGCCGTGGCCGCCAGCACGATTCGCTCGCTGTGGATGTGGTAGTCGCGCCGCACGGCACAGACCACGTTCTGCACCTGCAAGGCGACCTCGGCCGGCTCGGATTGGGGCGACACGGGAATGCAGACCCCCAGATAGTTCCGCTCGCTGATGGCCCGCATGCGGCGTTCGAACTCGCAGGGAGAGACCGGCACCGTCGACAGCCAGACCAGCAGGGGATAGGCGTAGGTGGGTTCGTAGCCTTCGGGAAGGAACAACCCGTCGGCTTCCGCACCCGACCGGGCCGGTTGAGCCAGCAGTGCCAAGGGAGCGCCTGCCGACCACCCGGAAGCGTCCAGGGAGGCGTCGGCTTCGTGGGCAACCTGGGAACGACCGGGGTCGATGACCAATTCGAGGGGCCAGCGTGACGTCATCTCAAAGTCCTCTCCAGAGAACCCGCCAAGGACTCCACCGGAACTCCGTCGGGATCCACTCCCAACAAGATGGCCGGTTGCTCCTGGGCAATCTCCCGCAGGGGGAACAGTTTTCCGGGGCAGGCGGTGGCTGACGCCCGGATGTCCTTATGGGGTACAACCTGGTCGAGCGGAATGAAGTATTCCTGACGCAGGCTCTGCACCAGCAGTTGTGCACTTTTCTGCTGGGCGGTGGTGGGAGGGGCATCCTCGAAGTTTCCGACGAGGCAGATGCCAATCCCCAGTTGGTTGTAATCGGGCTCAGCGCTGCCAGCGTGAGCCCCCTGAATCTGTGTGCGCCAGCGGAAGGTTGGTTCAATGGACCCATCCGCCATCCCGTTGCCGTTGCCAATCACAAAGTGATAGCCAATCCCCAACCAGGGGTTCCCTTGCTTGTCCTTCTTCTTCTGGTGCTCGGCGTGAATGCTGTCGACATTCCCCGTGGCGGTGGCCGTGTGGTGCAGCACGATGTACTTCCACGGGCGGGCCGCCACGTCGGGCTTCCAGGGATTCGAACGGACGGGGACCACCGGAGGAGCCGGAGGTGTCAGAGGGGGCAGCGGTGCAGACGGAACGTAGGGGGCGGGGATCGAGGCGATGGGGGGTCTTCCAGGCGGGGTGGAGCAGCCCTGGCATCCGCAGACGGAAGCCAACAGCACCCCGAGGACAGACAGTGAAAAAGTCCTCACCGGACCTCATCTCGAGCAAACAGGAACAATCCGCAAGTTCAGCACAGAATTCCACTTAGAAACGCGAGTTGCGGTTCCGATAGCGGACGGGAACGAGTTGTAATTCTGGGCGAAAAACGTGTCAACGTCGCCCTCTGGCCCCCCTGTGACAAGCGACGATACAGCCCATTCTTTCCGACTCTTCCGACCCGGGGACGCCCCCGGTCGCCGGACAGTTCGACGACCTGTAACGAATGGGGGGGCGGATTTTCTTCTGCAATCCTCCTCTTTTCCGCATTTTGCGTGTTTGCGCGGTTTTCCGCCGATTTTCAGATTCCTGGGTCGTTCTTTCTCAAGTGGGTGAGGGGCTGAACGGGGAGGGGTCAGGTCGCGCCGATTCGCGGGCGGGTCTTGGTTGCGGGGTGGAACGCTGTTCGTTACATCAGATCGAGAGTCTTTCCCTCATGTCAGGACGTTCCCCCATGGCTACCCCCCTTCGTGTGGCAGTCACCGGCGCCGCCGGTCAGATTGGCTACAGCTTGATTTTCCGCATTGCCTCCGGCGAGGTGTTCGGTCCCAACCAACCCGTCATTCTGCACTTGGTCGAAGTGCCCCCCGCCATGGGAGCGCTCGACGGCGTGCACATGGAACTTGACGATTGTGCATTCCCCACGCTGGCGGGAGTGGTGAAAGCGTCCAGCGACAACCTCGAGCAGGGGTTCAAAGACTGCAACTACGTCGTCTGCGTGGGGAGTGTGCCCCGCAAAGCCGGAATGGAGCGGGCCGATCTGATTCGCGTCAATGGACCGATTTTCACCAGTACGGGGCGGGCCATCGCGGCCGCCGCGGCGAGTGATGTCAAGGTGTTGGTGGTGGGGAACCCCTGCAATACCAACGCACTGATCGCCATGAACAATGCCCCCGGGGTTCCCTCGAACCGGTTCTACGCGATGACCCGGCTCGACGAAAACCGGGCTGTCTCGCAGTTGGCTCAGAAGGCCGGTCGCCCCGTCTCGGCGGTTTCGCACCTCGCGATCTGGGGCAACCACAGCGCCACCCAGTATCCCGATTTCTATCAGGCGAAGATCGATGGCCAGCCGGTCACCCAGGTGATCCGCGACGAGAACTGGCTGAAGAATGACTTCATCGCGACCGTCCAGCAGCGCGGGGCGGCGGTCATCAAGGCCCGTGGTGCCTCGAGCGCGGCGTCGGCGGCCAACGCGGTCATCGACAATCTCAAGAGCATTCACTTCCCCACCTCGGCCAACAAGTGGTTCAGTGCCGCGGTCTGCAGCGACGGCAGCTACGGGGTGGAGCCCGGTCTGATCAGCAGTTTCCCGCTGACGACCGATGGCCAGGCCTGGAAGATCGTGCAGGGAATCCAGCACAACGATTTCGCCCGCGAGAAAATCAACGCCACCGTCAATGAGCTGCGGGAAGAGCGGACCGCGATCGCCGACCTGTTGAAGAGCTAAGCGACCGACGCGTTCACGACAACCCCCAGCGCCCCCGGCGGCCAAAGTTTGGTCTCCAGGGGCGCTGTCGTTTTGGGAAACAGGCGACTGCGAAGTTTCGGCCGGCCCAGTGGTGGACCGGTCGCTCCACGATTCAGTCTGCGGCCCCTCAGTCTTCGGCCCCGTCGACGTGTCCGCCGTCGAAGTACTGCCGCTCGAGTTCCTTGGTGTTGCGTTCGACCGCCATGACGATCATCCGGCGTTCGTTTCCCCGGGGATCCATCGCAGTGAACGCCAAAACCTGGCGTCCCTCTGGCTGGGGAATGCGGAATGTGAACGAGCCATCATCGCGCAGCTGCACCTGATCTCCCTGCACGGTGACCTGCGAACCGGGACGAGTGCTGCCATGCACCACCACTTCGGTCGCCAGTTTGAATTGAAATTCCCCCGTCAGCCGCTTTTGTGAAGCACTGGGGCCGAAGTGCGACAGGGCCGAGAATCCCAGGGGGCGAACCGGGCTGTCATCGTCACCGGCCGCGTTGTCGGTCAGCAGTTCGCCCCCTTCCGGCGCGGGGACGGAATCAACTGAGAATTGACTCGGTCCCGGCTTGGGAAGGTGACAGACATTCGACTTGGCCATCGAGAAAAACGTTCCTTGTTTCCCGAGGTAGCCAATCTGCACCCGGAAGGCCCGGCCCGCCTGGGGGACCGACAGGTAATGCGTATTGCAATGGGTGTCGATGACCACGTCCTTGGCGAACGCCTCGGTCCCGGCCGCCTGGTCGCTGGTGGTGACCCGAGAGACTCGCAAGACCGGCACCGCGCGGTGCCATTCCGTCCCCAGTCGGGCCTGGGCCCGGTCGACACTGTCGCGCGACAGGTGCCAGGTGACCCGGATCCAATGGGAATCGCAGGCGGTTGCCGTCAGGGTGTTCTGACCCTTGCTGGCGGCGGGACTTCCCAGGGCGATGTCGCGTCGCTGTGGCTCACGCGCCACCACGGCTTCCGGCGTCCCCGCCCCGTGGGACGCTGCCGGCTTCAACTGAATTGGCGATGATTTTTTGGGCTTGGACGGCTTGGTCGGTGTGACCGCGGGGGCGAGACGTCGGGCGGACGGTTGGGCCGCGGGGGCTGGACTGGCCGGTTTCCTGACTTTCGCTCGTTTGGCCGCAGCCCCGGCAATCGGCTTGGGGGCTGCGGCCGAGCGCTTCGGGGAGGGTTGCAGGGCCTGCAGCAGTTGCGCCTTCGTCAACCCGGTCGCCCCCGGAATGCGGCGCTGTTTCGCCAGCTTCTCCAGAGCCTCTCGGGACATCGCGGTCAGGGGGGGGGTCGGCATCAAGGACTCTTCTCAATTGGTTTCACTGGTCCATTGGTGCCAATCCACTGGTGCCAATCAACCCAGCGATCAGCTGGTGACACACCACCGTTGCGGTTGTCCCGCTGGGGGGGACGACGGGAGTGGGGCAGGAACCTGATTCGCGTGGGGAAGACCATGCCTCCTCAGGGGGGG
>JBKCTR010000870.1:0-4115 GCA_046318755.1 Planctomycetaceae bacterium | reverse complement strand
CCGCCGCCCCGCGCTGTGACGACGCCACCTTCCTGCGGCGGTTGTCACTCGATGTGACCGGCCTGCTCCCGGCGGCCAGCGAGGTCCGCGAGTTCCTGGCCGACACGTCGGCCGACAAGCGAGTCCGTGCAATCGACCGGCTGCTGGCCAGTGAAGAGTTCGCCCGCTTCTGGGGTCAGAAAGAGGCCGACCTGCTGCGGGTCAATGCCGGGGCGATGCCCGAGGGACGGGCCGAAGCGCTCGCCCGCTGGATTGTCGAATCGTGGCGGCAGAATCGTCCGTTCGACCAGCAGGTGCGCACGCTGCTGACCGCGACGGGGCCGGCCGCCCAGCAGCCGGCCGTCAGCCTGTTTCTCGCCATCCCCGCCACCGAAGAGCTGGCCGAGTCGACCGCCCAGCTCTTCATGGGGTCGCGCATCACCTGCGCCAAGTGCCACAATCACCCGTTCGAAAACTGGACCCAAGACGACTACTACCGCATCGCCGCCGTCTTCGCCCGCCTGCGGCGCGAGGGCCAGACCCTTCGGTTGGTCGACGAGGGAGATGTCCGTCACCCGGCCACCGGTGCCGTGATGACCCCCTGGGGCGCGCCGCAGGCTCCCCAGCCTCCCGCCGCCGATCGCCGTGAAGACTTCGTCGCCTGGTTGACCACCCCCGGCAATCCCCTCTTCGCCCGGGTCGAGGTCAATCGTCTCTGGGCCCAACTGCTGGGACGGGGCATCGTGCATCCCGTCGATGACTTCCGCTCTTCGAATCCGCCCGCCAACCCGGCCTTGCTCGATTGGCTGGCGGACCAGTTCGTCCGCAGTGGGTTCGACCGCCGGGCGATTCTGAAACTCATCCTCATCAGCGATACCTACCAGCGATCGTCCGAGACCACCGCGCTCAACGAAGAGGATGACCGGCAGTTTTCGCACGCCCTCATCCGCCGGCTGTCGGCCGAACAGGTGCAGGATGCCATCGGCATAGCGACCCGCTCACTCCCCCGCCTCGACGAGATCGCCCGCGAACAGCAGCAGACCGCCGAGGCACTGGCCCGCCGAGAACAAGAGGTCCAGTCAGGGACACCCGCCTGGATCGCCGAGCAGCGGGCGAAACTGGCCGGGCTGCCGCTGCGGCTGGGTGTCTGGCGGCATCGCGGCCCCTATCCCATCGGCTCGTACGACGAGGGTTTGAAGACGTCGTTCCCCCCCGAGACCGAGACCTTCGCGGCCACACCACTCGCGGGAGACAGCCATCCCGAATGGCCCGAGGCCAAGGTGCAGCAGGTGGGGGATGGCCGGGTCGCCGTGCACTACATCGCCCGCACCCTGCACACCCGCGAGGCGGGGAAGGGAACGCTCTTCCTCGGCAGTGACGACGGGGTGAAAGTCTGGCTGAATGGCCAGGTGATCCACGACAAGCCGGGGACCCGCGGCGTCAAAGAGAATGACGACACTGTGCCCCTCAACTTGATCGCGGGTGAAAACCGGCTGCTGCTGAAGATCACCAACTCGGGAGGCGTCTGCGGCTGTTACTTCCGCCTGGGGTCGTTTCAGGACCAAGAGATCCCCGCGGCCGAACTCGCCCCCGACCTGGCCGAGGAACTGGCCGCCCAGACCGGCGACCTTCCCGAAGCGCTCCAGCAACGGCTGCAGCAGTTCCGCGAACGGCAGGACCGCGAGTTGCTGGCCCTGCGCGAGCAACTGCAGAAGATCACCCGCCGCGAGGCGTACCAGACGCAACGGCTCGTGCCGGCGGGGGGCGACTTCTTGCGGGCATTCGGCCAGCCCCGGCGGGAAACCCCCTGCGTCTGCGAACGGGTCAACGAACCAGCGATCGACCAGGTGCTGCACCTGCTGAATGGCGGGCAGGTGTTGCCGCAGATCACGCATGCCGCCGGGCAGTACGATGCAATTGCCGACAATTCGGCCCTCGTCGACGAGCTGTATCTTTCTGTGTTCAGCCGGTTTCCGCGCGACACCGAACGGCAGCCCATTCTCGCCCACCTGCAGAAAGCCAACTCCCGGCGGCTCGCGCTCGAAGATGTGATCTGGGCACTGCTCAACACTCGCGAATTCCTCGTGGCCCACTGACCGCACCTTCGGTTGCGCCCCCTTCCCATTCGAACCCCTTCCTTCCCACCGGCTGGTTCCATGACTCTTCGCCCCCTGCTGCCCGCTGTTCCGAAGTGTCGGCTGCATCCCTCGGCCTGGCGGCTGCCGCTGGTGATGCTGGTGGCGCTGTCTGGGATCAACCTCGCCCGGGGAGCCGAAGACGAAGTCAGTTTTGTCCGCGACATCGCCCCGTTACTCACGCGGCGCTGCACCGGCTGCCATGGACCGACGAAGGTCGAGGGAGACTACCGGCTGCATACGTTTGCCGCGTTGCAGAAGCGCGGTGCCAGCGACAGCCCCACGCTGACCCCTGGTGAGCCCGAGCAATCGGAACTCTACCTCCGGCTCATCGAAGAGAATGAGTCGACCCGCATGCCCCAGTTGGATGACCCGCTCTCAGCCGGGCAGATCGCGCTGGTCGAGCGGTGGATCCGGCAGGGGGCCCGGTTCGACGGACGCGATCCCAGCGTGTCGTTCAAGTCGCAGATGCCCCCGCGAACGCACCCGGCGGCCCCCGAGGTGTACCGTGTGGCCGTCCCCGTGCAGGCCTGTGCCTTTTCGCCCGATGGTACTGTCGTGGCGCTCGGTGGGCATCACGAGGTGACGATCTGGAATGCGCAGACCGGGGCCCTGCTGCGCCGGCTGGGGCAGTTGCCCAAGCGAATCCAGTCGATCGTGTTCGAACCCTCGGGAAGGCGGCTGCTGGTGGCGGGGGGGACGCCCGGCGATTACGGCGAGATCGTGGCGCTCGATGCGGCCGATGGGGGGAACCGGCAGGTACTGCAGACCGCCGAAGATCTCGTGCTGTCGATCGCCCTCAGCCACGACGGTCAGCACCTGGCCAGCGGCGGAGCCGACCGGGTGGTGCGCAGTTTCACCCGCGATGCGCAGGGGCGCTGGTCGTTCGCGTGGGACTCGCGGCTGTTTTCCGACTGGATCACCGAGGTGGCATACGGAGCCGGGGACGAATTCGTGCTGGTCGCCTGCCGGGATTACGCCGCCAAGGTGCTGACTGCTGACGGAGCGCTCTACACCACGTACAACGGGCATCAGCGGCAGTTTGGCAGCGAGAACGGGCGGTTCGAGATCTACGCCCTGGCGGTGGAGGCGGAGGGACCGCGGATCTTCACTGCCGGGTTGGGGCGGTCGATCCGGATGTGGGAGGCGGCGAAGGCGCAGGTCGAGAATGGCTCGGCGGCCGACATGGAAGAGCGGTTCGCGCAGGCGGGGCATACGAAGTACCTCCCGCACGACGCCCGGCGGGGGGTGTTCAAGCTGGCGACGGCGGGGAACCAGTTGTTCGCGGCGACGGGCGACGGCCGGCTGCGGCAGTACGAACTTCCCGAGGGAAAACTGCTCCGCGAATACCCCGATCAGCACGACTGGCTCTTCGGCCTGGCAGTGCACCCCGCCACCCAACGGGCCCTCACCACCACCCGCACCGGCATCGCCCGCGTCTGGAACACCGCCACGGGGGAACTGCTGCAGGAATGGCTCGCCGCCCCGGGATTGACGCTGGATGCGGCTGCGCGGATGGTGAAACCGTGATGTGCCTGCAGCCGATTCAATGAGGCTCTTTCGAAAAGGGCCAGCGCGAGATTGTCGCTGGCGGTTGGGAGTGTCCCACACTGGGCCAGAGTCGCCACCGATTGAATTCGGATTTGTCGCCCAACCACTGCCCAACGTGACGACGGGTGAGACGGAAAGGGAATGCGAACTTGCCCAGGGCCGCCTCCCGTCGTAGAACAGAGACTGTCGAGATACGGAAAGTGTTTCCGTGACTGCGATACGAGCGTTCTCCGTGATGACTTCAGGCCTTGGATCTGCCAAATGACCGAGATGATGGCGGATTCCGATACGAGTGCCGAGGCGTTGGCTGTGCAGTTGGACTGCCTGCGAAGACTGACGCCGCAGGCGCGGTTCCGGAAAATGTGTGCCTGGTCGAAACAGATTCGCCAGATGGCGTTCAGCGCGATCCGCCGCCGTTTTCCTGGGTATTCTGCTTTCGAAGTCCGGCTC
>JBKCTR010000869.1:0-9614 GCA_046318755.1 Planctomycetaceae bacterium | reverse complement strand
TGCGGGCGGTTCGCCGGGAGGCCGATGTCGCGGCCATGCCCCCGGAGGCGAAACAAGCCCTGCGGCCCGATCAGTTGGCCGATCTTCGCCAGTGGCTGGAAGCGGGTGCGCCATGGCCGACCCAAACGGCGAAATTTGTCTCCTCCGGGCATTGGGCCTACGAGCCGCTGCGGGCGGCACCACGGCCCGAGGTGCACGATCTCTCCTGGCCCCGGAACAGCGTCGACCCATTCGTGCTGCGCGGTCTCGAACGGCACCAACGTCGGCCCGGCCCGCCGGCCGACCGACGCACACTCCTTCGCCGGGCCACCTTCGATTTGACCGGCCTGCCGCCGACGACTGCCGAGGTGGAGGCCTTTCTCACGGATGACTCTGCCGACGCGTGGGAGCGGGTGGTGGAACGCCTGTTGGCTTCGCCGCGCTATGGCGAGCGGTGGGGGCGGATGTGGCTCGATGTGGTGCGGTATGCCGACACCGCGGGTGAAACCGCCGACTATCCCATTCCCACCGCCTGGCGCTACCGCAATCAGGTGATCCACGCCCTGAATGCAGATCTTCCCTACAACCAGTTCGCGCGGGAACAGATGGCCGGTGACCTGCTCGCCCACCGCGCCCCAGGCCCGCGGTATGCCGAACAGGTGATCTCGACCGGCTATCTCGCCCTGTCGCGCCGGTTTGGCTTCGATTCCGAAAACTATCACCACCTGACCATCCACGACACAATCGACAACCTCGGCCAGACCTTCCTGGGCCTGAGCCTGGGTTGTGCCCGCTGCCATGATCACAAGTTCGATGCCGTGTCGACGCGGGACTATTACGCCCTCTATGGCATCTTCGACAGTACGCGTTATCCCTTCCCCGGTTCGGAACAGAAACCCCGGGTGCGGACTCTGGCAGCCCTCGTCCCCCCCCGCGAAGCACGGGCGCGGTGGCGCGAGTTCGAGCAACGGGTGTCGCTGCTGTCGCAGAGCCTGGCCCGGCTGGGGAAGCCGGTCCCCAATGCGACGCTGCGCTGGCTGGGAGATCTGGACGGCGACTTCGAGCTGCAGGCGCCCGCCGCCGGGGGGAGCTACGGCGTGTTGGTCCCTCCCTGGATGTCGCAGGGCCCGGTGTCGGTGACCACCGCCGCCCAAAGCCCGTATCGCAATGTCTACGCCGCGGCCCGGGTGGGGGCAGGTGTTCCCCCGGCAGCCGCTGCGTACCAGGTGACCCAGACGGTTCCCGAATGGTTGACGGGGGGAGACCAGTCACCCGTGTTTGTGAATCTCGACTTCCGACTGGCAGCCGCGGTCCCCGGGCAAAGCGGCCGGCATCGGTTTGCGGTCACCGATGCGGCCGGGCAACCGGCGTTCGATCTGAGCCTGGGGGCCGACGGAGCCTGGCTGCGCACCGGACCCGCCGAGGTGTTGGTCGCCACGATTCCAGCCGATCAATGGGTCAACCTGCAGTGCCGACTCGATCCGGCCACGCGGGAACTCTCGCTGCAGCTGGGTCACCCGGGCCACGTCCAGTCGTCGGATCCGCTACCCCTGCGTCCCGACTGGAGTGGACGCGCCGCCCAGGTGTTGCTGGAAGGGACTGGCGATACGCCCCGCCCCGGGTTTGAGTTCGACAATCTGGCCGTGCGTGCCGATCCGCTCCCGCCGGTTTCGACCGAGATTCCACCGCCGCCCGGGGTCGAGCCCCCGGAAGACCCCACCCCGCTGATCGCCGAATTGCGGGCACTGGCGGGCATCGATGGCGATCTGGAACAGCAGCCCGCCGGCGGGGCTCCGACCAGTCCCTGGAATCCGGGGCCCAACAGTCTGGTCCAACTTTCTCCCGAAGGCCAGAGCCCATTTGCGAATCTTTATCCTCCGGGGAAGCAGGGATTCGTCCTTCCCAACCGGGGAGAGTACGACGGGTTTGGGGTCACCCTTCCTCCGACGGCTCCGAATGCCGCAGGACAGCTGCATCTGGCATTCGACTTCCGGCTGGGAACCCAGGCGGCCGGCGGCGACGGTTCGTGGCGGTTTTACATCGGTCAGGGAGCAGGATCGTCGGCGGCGCTCGAGCTGTTCTTCAACGGGCGTCAGTTCTTTCGCCGCAGCGGTGCCGAGACGGGCCCGGTGGGAGCGCTGCGGGGGGAAACGTGGTACCAGGTGCGGGTGGTGCTCGACCTCCAGCAGAAGACCTACCGGGGGGAGCTGTGTCGGCAGGACGAAACCGTCCCGTTTGAAGGTCTGTTGGCCACGGGCTGGGATGGGAAGATCACCTACTCGTTCATCGACAGCTATGGTCACTTGCCGGGAATTCGTCCCGCGCTGGCGGTCGACAATTTCGTGCTTCAGGCCGAGCCGCTGCGGCCGTTCGAGGCCCCGGCCACCGAGCCGGATGACTCCCGTGCGCAGTCCCGCCGCGAGCGCATCGCCCGGCTGAAGAGCCGTGTGGGCGAACTCGAGCGCCGGGCGCAGCAGGATCAGCAGGAATTGACCCGTCTGCTGCAAGATGGGCCGTTCCCGCTGGCATATGCGATGGCGGACGGTTCGCCGCACTCGGTGCGGATCCAGAAACGGGGGGAACCGACCACACCGGGAGAAGAGGTTCCCCGCGGATTCCTGACCGTCTGGGGAGCGTCGCCACTGCCGGCCGATGTCGCTGGCAGCGGGCGGCTGGAACTGGCCGAATGGATCATCCAAACCCCGCTGTTTGCCCGGGTGATCGTCAACCGGGTCTGGCAGAATCACTTCGGCCAGGGGCTGGTACAGACGCCCAATGATTTTGGCGTGCGGGGACAGCCCCCGAGTGATCCGGAACTGCTCGACCACCTGGCGCTGTTTTTGATTGAGCAGCAATGGTCGCTGAAGTCGCTGCATCGGCTCATCCTGAACAGCGCCGCCTGGCAGCAGGGGGTGATCGATGACGACGGAACGCACACCGTGGCGGACAAGGCGGCCGGTCCCGGCGGCTTCACCCGGCGGCGACTGTCAGCCGAGGAACTGCGGGATGCCATTTTGGCTGTGACGGGAGAGTTGGATCCCGAGGTGGCGGAGGGGCATCCGTTCCCCGATCCCACGACGTTCGGCTTCTCGCAGCACGGTCCCTTCGCCGCGGTTTATGAACACAACCGCCGCAGCGTCTACCTGATGACGCAACGCCTCAAACGGCATCCGTTTCTGGCTCTGTTCGATGGGGCCGACCCGAACGCGTCGACAGCCGAAAGGACGGTCACCACGGTTCCCACCCAGGCGCTCTACTTTCTGAACGACCCCTTCCTGCATACTGCCAGCGAACGCTGGGCACAACGTCTGATTGGCAGCACCCCGCAGCCCGAGCGGCAGCTGGAACGGGCTTGGTCCACTGCCCTGGGGCGTCCCCCCTCCCCCGCCGAACTTCAGGAGAGTCTCGACTTTCTCACGGACTACCGGCGTGAACTGCAGCCGTTGCCCGAGCCCGAGGCGATCCACAAATCGCTGGCCGCGTGCCTGCGGCTGCTTTTGGGCAGCAATGAGTTTCTATACCTCGACTGAGCCCCCTCCCCGACGAACACCGGCCCAGCCCGGTTGCCAAGGTCCGCGATGACTTGCCCCCCCTCCTGCCTCTCCCGTCGGTCCGCACTGCGCTCGATGACGCTCGGCTCGACGCTGCTGAACGGCATCGTGGCTCAGTTGTCGGCCGAGGAAAACGGCCCCGCCCCGCTCGATCCACTCGCGCCCCGGGCTCCCCATTTCGAACCGCGCGCCAAGCGGGTGATCTTTCTCTTCATGAGTGGCGGGGTGTCGCATGTGGAGAGCTTCGATCCCAAGCCCCGCCTGAAAGCCGACGCGGGCAAGACCGTGACGGTTCCGGAATTCCAGGGACGCCGGGGGGAGTTTTCGATGTTCCTGCGGCCTCCCCAGTGGGAGTTTCGTCCCCGGGGAGAGTCGGGATTGGAAGTCAGCGATCTGTTTCCGCACATCGCGGAGCGGGCCGATGACCTGTGTGTGATCCGCTCGCTGCGGTCGGACCACACGAATCATTACGAGGCGACCCTCGGCATCCATACCGGGTCGTTCACGTTTGCCCGCCCCAGTCTCGGCTCATGGCTGAGTTACGGACTGGGGACCCTCAACCGGAATCTTCCGTCATTCGTGGTGATCGCACCGTTCACCCCGTATGCCGGCGGACAGGTCTGGGGCAGCGATTTCCTGCCGGGATCTCACCAGGGAACATTGGTGCTGCCCGGTCCCGAACCGGTGGCCAACATCCGCCGCCGTGTCGCGACCCGCGACCTGCAGCAGCGAGAATTGGCACTCCAGGAACGGCTCAACCGGCGGCACCTCGAGGCCCGGGGTCAGGCCGGCCCGCTGGCGGCCCGCATGCGTTCGTTTGAGACCGCCTTCGGAATGCAGTCGGAACTTCCGGACGTGTTTGACCTGTCGGGAGAGACCGAGGCCACGCTGCGGCTGTATGGGCTGGAACCCGGCAGCACGCGTGGCTTTGCCTGGCAGTGCCTGGTGGCCCGCCGCCTGGCCGAACGGGGCGTCCGGTTTGTCGAACTGATCGACGTCGGTTCCTCCAACAACTGGGACGCCCACGGCGACATGCAAACCCACGCCCCGCTGGCGAAGAATGTCGATCAGCCAATCGCCGGCCTACTGACCGACCTGAAGCAGCGGGGCATGCTGGAGGACACGCTGGTGGTCTGGACCACGGAATTCGGCCGGACCCCCTTCAATGCCGACGCCGGTGCCCGGGGCCGCGAACACCATCACTGGGTCTTCTCGTCGTGGCTGGCCGGGGCGGGGGTCCGCAGTGGTCACGTTCACGGTGCCTCGGATGAATACGGGATCCACGTCGCTTCCGATGCCGTCCATGTGCACGACTTCCATGCCACGATTCTGCACCTGATGGGGCTCGATCACGAACGGCTCACGTTCCGTCACAGCGGACGCGATTACCGGCTGACCGATGTGCACGGACAGGTGGTCGAAGAGATTCTCACCTGAGCCTTCCCGATCGCCACACCAGCCGCATGGTCGCGGTTGGATCGGTGTGGAGCCGGGTGGCAGCGGACGGAGCGCACCTTGGTGGAAAACGGGCAGCGCGACGCCTCCCCACGGTTCAAGACCGCCGGAACCATGACCCGGGACGACGGAGCTGCCGGAACGCCGGCGTGAGGCACCTGCCCGACCGCCGCCGACCCGGGTTCCGCTGGCCGGAACTCCGCCAACCAACGCTCCGCCAGCCAGAATTCCCGACGCCCCAGTTTTCAGCGAGCATAAATCCCATGCCCCAGATCAACGGTCAACGGCTCTTGGTGAACCTGGGGGCGTCGCAGGTGCGAAAGCGGCTCAAGGGGCACGGCTGGGGGGTTCGCCAGATCCAGTCGGCCGGCAAGCAACAGTCGGTGGTCATACACACCGCCACGGGAACTCACCTGCAACGCCTGGTCGAACTGCTGGCCCCTTATGCCCAGATTCCCCAGGTGGAATTCGAGGAAGAGTCGAACATGGGGGGCCTGCTCTCAACGGACCAGTCTGCGGCGCACCAGTCTGAAATCGACAGGTCCGCGACTCCCAGTTCCGCGGCTGACAGGATGGCAGATGACAGGCCGGGGCGGATCGCGGGGGAGTCGATGGGAGCGTTTAGCGGGGAGAAGTGATCGTGGACACGGCGGCCACCGGCGCCTTGGGGGCCGGAATCCCGCGCATTCGGAGAAAACCGGAAATCGCGATGATCACCAGGGCCAGCAGGAAGTTGACGGTCAGCCACTTGCGGGCGTTTTGCCGGATTCCAGCCGTTCCCGCCGAGCGTCCCACCAAAGCCGAGGCAATGAAGAAGATCCCCAGAGCCAGCAGGATCTTGGTCCCGATGAGCCCGTGGTACAACCCATCCCCCTTGTGTGTTCCCTCCAGAATGACCTTGAAGTAATTGAAGAGGCCGGAGAGCAGCATCACCCCAATCCCGCCGTGCACAAACTTTTTCCAGTTGCCTACAACGGCCGCCCGCAGCTTGTCATGGTCGGCATCGGAGAGGGCCGAAGTGGCGGCGGGCATCAGGACATAACGCAGGAAAAAGCCTCCCCCCACGAGCACCACGGCAGTCGTCACATGCAACACACGGGAGGCCACAAACAGCGAAAAAAGTTGGGACAGGTCCATTGGATTTGCCAGGAGAACGGGACGGGAGCCAGAGACGACAGATTCTAGGCTGTGCGGGCGGGGTTTCGACAGGCGGTACTGGCGACCATGGGACTGGTTGGGTACAGTCTCGCAGGACAGAACGGTTTGACACGTTTGCTGAAGGCGGCCGGAATGAGTGTTTACCTGGGTGTGGACATTGGCACCAGCGGAACCAAGACCATCGCCATGCGGCGCGATGGCAAGATTCTGGCCTCCGCCACCGCCGAGTATCCCCTGCTGGCCCCCCGCCCCGGTTGGTCCGAACAGGATCCGGAACACTGGTGGCAGGCGACCGTCAAGACCATCAAGTCGGTCGTCAAGCAGGCCCAGCTGAAGCCGTCCGACATCTCGGGAATCGGCCTCTCGGGACAAATGCACGGCAGCGTTTTTCTGGATGCGGAAGACCAGGTCATTCGCCCGGCCCTGCTCTGGAACGACCAGCGCACCGCCGCTGAATGCGTCGAGATTGAAAAACGGGCCGGCGGCCGCCGCAAGCTGATCGACATGGTGGCGAACCCCGCCCTGACTGGGTTCACCGCACCCAAGATTCTGTGGCTTCGAAACCATGAGCCGAAAAACTACGACCGGGTGCGGCATGTGCTGCTGCCGAAGGATTACGTGCGGTTGCGTTTGACCGGCGAATACGCCACCGAAGTGAGTGACGCCTCGGGAACCCTGCTGCTCGACGTTCGCAACCGCGTCTGGTCCAAGAAACTGCTTTCTCGTCTGGAAATTGACGCGGACTGGCTTCCCAGGGTGTATGAATCGGAAGAGGTCAGCGGCCGCCTGTCGATGGGTGCGGCCCGACTGCTGGGGTTGCCGACGGGAGTCCCGGTTGTCGGTGGCGGGGGTGACCAGGCGGCGAGTGCGGTGGGCAATGGAATTGTGCGGCAAGGTGTCGTCTCGGCCACCATGGGGACCAGCGGAGTCGTCTTCGCACACAGCGATGAGGTGCAATACGATCCACTCGGTCGCCTGCATACTTTCTGCCACGCGGTACGGGGAAAATGGCACATGATGGGGGTGGTCTTGTCGGCTGGTGGAAGCCTGCAGTGGTACCGAAATCAGTTGTGTCAGGCAGAGGTCGCCAAAGCCAAAAAAAACAAGGTTGACCCCTATGAGCTGATCACCGAAGAGGCCCGTCAGGCGCCAGTGGGCAGCGAAGGCCTCGTCTTTCTTCCCTACCTCACCGGTGAGCGCACCCCCCACGCCGACGCCAATGCGCGCGGTGCCTGGATCGGCCTCTCGTTGCGTCATGGACGTCCGCACCTGGCCAGGTCGGTGATCGAGGGAGCCACCTTCGCCATGCGAGATTCGCTGGAAATCATCCGGGGATTGAAGGTTCCGGTGAAGGAAGTTCGTCTTTCGGGAGGTGGTGCCCGCAGTCCATTCTGGAGACAGGTTCAGGCCGACGTATATGGTCTGCCCACCGCCATCACCAATTCGCATGAGGGGCCGGCTTATGGCGTGGCCCTGCTGGCAGCGGTCGGCACTGGGGCTTTCCGCACTGTGGCCGAGGCGTGCGAGGCCACCATCAAGGTGATCGACCAGAATGCCCCGCAGGCGCGTGCGAAACGTACCTACGACGCACTGCATCCTGTGTACCAGCAACTGTACCGCTCGTTGAAAGCCGACTTCGGCACGCTGGCCGAGTTTGTGACCGCCCATTCCTGACCCAGCGACGTGCCAGACCTCTCTGGACGGGCAGGTCCCCCGGCGAGGGACGCTGGGGAAACAACCACTTTCCGACCTTTTCCGGAATGGTCCACCTGCTCTCCTGAGATCTCGGGAATTCCTCATGGCCGCGCTGTATCTTTCGGAAGCCGACGTCCGCGAATTGCTCGACATGGAGATTGCCCTCACCGCCGTTGAGGGTGCCTTCCAGCACTTGGCGAACGGACGGGCGCAAAACGTCCCCCGCGCCCGCGTGCGGGGAGAGAGAATCATGCTGCACAGCATGTCGGCCTCCGCCGACTATCTCGGGATGGTCGGTTGGAAGTGCTACACCACCACCCCGCGAGGGGCACGATTCCTGGTCGGGCTGTACTCGTCCCACTCCGGAGAGTTGTTGGCATTGATCGAGGCCGATTATCTGGGTCAATTGCGGACAGGAGCCGCGTCCGGAGTGGCCACTTCCATCCTGGCCCGACCCGACAGTCGGTTGGTGGGTTTGTTCGGAACTGGAGCGCAAGCCCGCACGCAACTACAGGCGGTTTGCCTGGTCCGGCGGATCGACCATGTCGAGGTCTTCTCGCGACAACCCGATCGCGCCGAGCTCTTTGCTGAAGAAATGGGAGAGTTGTGCCGGACCCGGATTGTTCCCCGACGGTCGCCCCAAGAGGTCGCCACCGAAAAGGACATCGTCATCTGCGCGACCACGGCTCAGACTCCTGTGTTTGACGGCCGCATGTTGACTAATGGAACGCATTTGAATGTCATTGGCTCGAATCATCTGACGAAGGCGGAAGTCGACGTCACCACCCTTCAGCGGTCCGACACGATTGTCTGCGACAGTCTGGTCCAATGCCGCCTCGAGGCGGGCGATTTTGTCGAGGCCTTGGATTCGGGGGCCATCGACTGGCAAAACCTACACGAACTGGCGGATGTGCTCTGTGGACGTGCTCCCGGTCGGGCGACGCCCGAGCAGATCACACTGTTCAAATCGGTCGGACTTGCGATTGAAGATGTCGCGTTGGGAGGGCGGCTGTTGGAACTGGCGCGAGAGCGGCAACTCGGACAGCCACTGCCGTTTTAGGCCTTGTCTCTTCACCTCCAACCGGCGGGGGTGCCATCCGCGTGACACCTGACACGCGGTTTCCCGGGGCCTCTCGGGATTTCTCCCTCCACACCGGCCGCCTGCTCTGCCGGACCTCCCGGGACAATCGCCCCAATGGGGTGTCGGAACGAGGCGGCCGATTCCACCCTCCACTCCCCCACCCACACTCAGACAGCGTGACCGGGCTCCGCCATGTGATCGCCGTCAGTATGCCCCACGGGCAGTCCCCGTGAGAACCAGGGATAAATCGCGGGCAGAACCAGCAGAGTCAACAGGGTCGAAGTCACGAGGCCCCCAATCACCACGGTGGCCAGCGGACGCTGCATTTCCGCTCCATCACTTGTCGAGAGGGCCATCGGCAGAAAACCCAAGGCCGCGACCATCGCGGTCATCAACACAGGGCGCAATCGTCCTTCCGCCGCCTCATGGGTCGCCTGTTCGGCAGGCATTCCCGAGATCCGGAGGTGTTCCGCCGCACTGACCCACACCAAGCCATTCAACACGGCCACCCCGAACAGGGCGATAAACCCGACTCCGGCCGAGATGCTGAAGGGCATACCCCGCAGATACAGCGCGTAGACTCCCCCCGAAGCCGCCATGGGGACCGCCAGGAAGATCAGCAGGGCGAGTTGGGCCGAGTGAAAAGTCGAATGCAGCAGCAGAAAAATGATCATCAATACAATCGGCGTGATGAT
>JBKCTR010000868.1:0-8212 GCA_046318755.1 Planctomycetaceae bacterium | reverse complement strand
GGTTCGATCCAGGCGATGGTCTCTCCCGGTTCGACCGGACTGTCGACCGGCTTGAGAGGGCCGCGGATTCGGCCCCGGCAGGGGGCGGAGAGATCGCAGGTGGCCCCGCCAATCAGCAGTTCGGCGACTGGTTCGTCGAGTTCCACAGGTTCTCCCGCGAGGGCGTACCAGCTGGAAATCTGGACGACTTCATCGGGGGCACCAAGATCGGGAACCAACAGGGGAATCGCCATGAGACAGTCGGGGGGGGCCCAGTGAAGAAAGATGGGACCTGCATCAAACGGTTCCACCGGGCACAGCGCCCGCACGATCCTGTTCTTACGCCGGTGACGGGGGTTGCGCCAAGTCGCGGGCGGGAACAAGGTCGAGATCGGTCCTCAGGGTGGGGGGTGCCTGAATTGGCGACGAGTGACCTCTCACCACCGCCGGGGCGGTGCGGGTCAGACTGAGGACGATACCGAGGCCCAGCAGCGTCACAACAAGGTTTGTCCCGCCATAACTCAGCAAGGGATGGGGAATTCCCTTGGGGGGGACCAAAGCAGTCACCACCGCCACGTTGATCGCCGCCTGCAGCAGCACCTGGGTCAGCAGGGTGGTCGCCACAATTGATTCGTAGCTTCCCGCCGGCAGCCGGTTGATCAGCCGCAGCCCGCACCCATACAGCAACAGCCAGATTCCCAGCACCGCCACGGCCCCCACCAGGCCCAGCTCTTCGCCAATCACGGCGAAGATGAAGTCGGTATTGGCCTCGGGCAGGAAGCTGAGTTTTTGCTGGCCCCGTCCAATGCCGGTCCCCCAGATCCCCCCGGCAGCCAATGTCACCAAAGACTGCTTGAGATGCCAGGGGGCCTGCGTCCAGTCGCTCCACGTCGCCAGAAAGTCGTGCACCCGCCGCAATTGGTACGACTTGTTCAAGACCACCAGCACAACGGCAGGAATGGCCACCGAGGCGCCTGCCACGAAATACCGCAGGGGCCAGCCACTGAGGAAGAGCGTCAGCCCCCCCCCCACCAGCACGAACAGGCTGGTCCCCAGGTCAGGCTGCTTCATGATCAGGGGGACCGCGACCAGCAAGGGGTAGACCACCGGCAGGACCCCCCGCCGCCAGTTGGCCAGGAGTGCCCGGTTTTTCTGGGCGAGCAATCCCACCATCAACGGGATGGCCAGCTTCGCCAGTTCCGAGGGCTGAAAAGACAAACCGGCAACGCGAAACCACCGGCGGGCCCCCTTGACCGACGACCCCACGCCGGGAATCAGCACCAGCACCAGCAGCACGATGGTGATCGCGAAGAATGGTGGGGCGATCCGGTACCAGGTGCGAGCTGGCAGGGCGGCCGCGAGGCAGGCCGCGAGGACCCCGGTCGCCGCATACACCAGGTGCTTCGAGAGATAGATCTCGTCGAGTTGGCTGGGGCGCGACGTTCCACTGGCACTGTGCACCATGAGGGTGCCCAGACCCAGCAGCACGGCCACGAGGGCCACGAGCATCCTGCGTTCCGGTTCCATCACAGGCGGAATCGGCCGGAACGCATCCCGCAATGGAAATCCGGCCCGAGTGTAGTGGTTGTGCCGCCGGGGCGGCGGCCCGGTCTCACCCGCGGGTTCGTAACGGCCGGAAGTGCCGTCGGTCACTCACGTCCGGTGAAGACCCGGGTGTCGGGGTGAGCCTCTTTCCAGGCTCCCCAGGTGGTCTGTTCAAACGGCAATTCCGGCAGGGGCAGCGAATCGGATTTGTGGGAGTAGCCCTCGCCATTGACCAAGAGCTCCATGGTCTGATCGGCCCGCCAGCCTCCCAATTGGATCACGGGAAGCTGCTGCTCGGCTCCGCCAAACACGCGGATGGTAAAGGTTCGCCCACAGCATGTGACCACGACGGGATTCGGCCCCGAATTGTCGCGCAGCAACGACCGCTGCATCCCCCCGGAAAAGGCCTGCAGCACATAGGCCCGCGGTTGATCGTCGACCATGACCCCCAGAACGGGTTCCGTGTCGGGAATCGACAATCCCTGGCACGTCACGAGGTTTTGAACCGCCATCCCGTCGCTGATGAACCGGCTTTCCGTGTAGCGGGGCCCCGTGGCGGGAGTCTGCAGGAATTTCCAGGTCACCCACCCTGCACCCACCATTCCCGCCAAGACAAACGAGCCAAAGAACGCGGGCCAAAACCAGTTGCGAAGCACGGGCGGTCTCACGGGTCGGGAAGAGGTATCAAGAGCACAACCAATGACATTGTAAACCTGTCAGCAGAGTGGGCAAAGCACCCGGTTGGCCAACCAGAGCCCACCGGGCCTCGCCGTGCCGTTGGAAACGCGCCGCCCCCCTCATCCCACCTGCATGGCGCGGGTGTGAATTTGGCCCATTCCTTCGGCCCGGAGTCGGTTGAGGAGGCCATTTGGGTCCGCTGCCACGATTTTGCCCACAGATCGCCGTTGACACGTTTGGGGCTTCGGAATAACGTCCGCTCCCCCTCCTCTCTCCCAATTTCCCCTCGAGACCAAACCGGCTGACCACTTCCCAACACCACGGGAGGTCTTCTTGGTTTTCCGGATGGATTCGGATCACACCACGGATTCACGTGCGAATGGAGTCGCCGATGAGTGCCGATCGCCCTCAGACCGATCGCTCACAGGATGGAGCCCCCCCCCCGGAACGCTCCATTCCCCTGATTGACCTGGTTGCCCAACACCGCGAAATCGCCCCGGCCGTACTGGACGCCGTTCAGAAAATCTTCGCCGAACAAAGGTTCATCCTGGGCGACGAAGTGGCCGAGTTCGAACATGACGTTGGCAGCTACTGCGACGCCCGCGAGGCCATCTCGTGTGCCTCCGGAACCGACGCCCTGCTGCTGGCCCTGATGGCTCTCGATGTGGGCCGCGGTGATGAAGTCATCACCAGCCCATTCACCTTCTTCGCCACCGGCAGCAGCATCGCCCGCGTGGGGGCCCGCCCGGTCTTCGTCGACATCGACCCGGTCAGCTTCAACATCGATCCTCGCACGGTCGAGGAGAAAATCGGCCCCCGCACCCGGGCCATCATGCCGGTCCACCTCTTCGGCCAATGTGCCGAGATGGAACCCCTGTGCCGCATCGCCACCCGAGCCGGGCTGTCGATTGTCGAAGACGCCTGCCAGGCCATTGGTGCCGAGTACCAGGGTCGCCGGGCCGGTGTGCTGGGCTCCGTCGGCTGCTTCAGCTTCTTCCCCACCAAAAATCTCGGTGGTGCTGGTGACGGCGGGCTGATGACCACCGACGATCTGAACCTCGCCAAGCGCCTGCGCCGGTTGCGCGTGCATGGAGACGCCGGTCAGTACGAGCATGTCGAGATTGGCATCAACAGCCGGCTCGACGCCCTGCAGGCCGCCGTCCTGCGGATCAAGCTCAAATCGCTCGACCAGTGGACCATGGCCCGGCAACGCAACGCCCGCCGGTATGCCGTGCTGTTCCAGGAATACAACCTGCTCGATGCGATCGAACTGCCCGTAGTGCTGCCGGGTCGCCGGCACGTCTACAACCAGTACTGCGTGCGGGTGCTCGATGGCCGCCGCGACCAGGTGCTGAAATCGCTGCGGGACCAGAAGGTGGGATGCGCCATCTACTATCCCAAGCCCCTGCATCTGCAGACCTGCTTCGCCGACCTCGGTTACAAGGCGGGTATGCTGCCCCACTCGGAACGGGCGAGTGCCGAGGTGTTGGCACTGCCGATCTACGCCGAACTCTCGGCCGATGACCAGGAACAGGTCGTGCGATCCATCGCGCGGGCCCTGGGTCGCACCCCGAAGCGTTCGCTGCAGAGTGTCCTGGCCGGCCCCAACCGCCGTCCGGGAGTTCCCGCTCCCCTGCCCCGGTACAGCCGCGAAGAATAGGGCCCCGAGGAAAAGGCCCCCACCGGGCCCATTCCTTCCCCTTCCCACCCACGGTCTCGGATGGCGTGTCTCTCTCCCACGCCGCCCGAGACCGGTTTGTCTTTTCTTCGCCGGGTGTTCCCCAAAACCCTGAAGCTTGTCCCCGAGGTCAACGCACGGCACCGCCATTGGCGTTGATCACCTGCCCCGTCAGGTAGCTCGCCTCGTCACTGCAGAGAAATCGGGCGAGGTTCGCGAGATCCTGGGGGGTCCCCCAGCGGGCGAGCGGGGTCTCACGCAGCACTCGTTGCTGCCATTCCTCGCGGGCCTGCTCTCCCCACGCGGTTTTGATCCAGCCGGGGGCCATGCAGTTGACCCGCACCCGGGGGGCCATGCTCACCGCCAGACTGCGGGTGAAACCCATGATGGCGTTCTTGGCGGTGGCGAAGAGTTCCCCCGAGGCCCCCTCCATTCCTCGGTCCGCCTGGTCCCAGCCGATGTTCAGGATCACCCCGCCCCGGCCGGCGCTCATCCTCTCGGCCGCCTCCCGCCCCAACAGCACGGTGGCCCGCACGTCGATGTCCCACAGGAGCCGCAGTTTCTCGGCATACGGCAGGCGGGCCTGGTCTCCGGTCAACAGGTCGACACCGGCATTGTTCACCCAGATGTCGAGTGGCCCGTCGGCCCAGGCCTGATCCATCAGGGCCGGGTACATGGCCGCGTCGGCCAGATCGGCCTGCAACAGCGTGGCAGCGGACCCCAGTTGCTGGCATTCCCGGGCGGTTTGCTCGGCCCCCGGGTGATTGGCCCGGTAGTGCAACAGCAGCTCGGCCCCGGCACGGGCGAATTCGAGGGCGATCGCCCGGCCAATGCCAGATGATGCACCAGTGACCAGAGCCCGGCGACCAGAGAGGGAACAAAAGGGCAGCGAATGGACGTCTTGGGTCATGGGGCCGCACAGGAAGAGGAAGCCCAGACCTGGTCCCCCCCCTGTCGTGGACAGCCGGGACCTCGATCTGATCGTTCAGAAAATCACTGGATGATACGCCAATGACGGGGCCGACAGGGAGGCAGCGTGGCCTTTGGTTCCGCCTCACCAGAAAGTGGTCACATGATTACATACGCCGATTGACCTGCGCTTTCCCGGTGATAGAATGGGGGAGTCACATGCAGTCGCGCTGATGGACTGTCGCCGTGTTCTAGCGGCGTTCTCTGATCCCATCTTGAGTGCAGTTCGATCGCGATCGCGAGTGATATGCACGGCCTGTGGTTCCATGGGCCCGCAGTCGTTCCTTTCTGAAGTTGTCTCCACAGTGCATCACGCAGATTGACTCGGCCACGTGGCTGGATCGCTGAAGGTCTTTTCCCGTTGGGGGAGAGGAACTTGGTGGGTCTGGTCCGCGTTGGGTTGATTCTCTGCCGGGGCGCATGCTGGTCATTCATCATCTGGGCAAATCGCTCAGGGAAGTGCTGTTTGCCCGATTCATTTCCAAATGTCGACGGTGCCGATGGGGCAGAACGCCCCGCGGATCGTCTGGCCCGGACTCCGGGAAGAAAGATTGAGGATCCCATGATTTCGAACACTCTCGAACCGGTGGCGGGCAATCCCGTCGTCACGGAAATGCCCGACCGTCTCGAGAAGAACCTGGTGCAGGTGTTCAAGCTGTTGTCCGACGAAACGCGGCTGCGCATTCTGCACTATCTTTCGCAGGCGGGAGAGATGCATGTCACCGCGTTGTGCGACCGGCTTGGGCAGAGCCAGCCGGCCGTCTCGCACCATTTGGCGCTCTTGCGGGTTTCCGGGCTCATCGAGGCCCGCCGCGATGGCAAGCACAACTTCTACTCGGTGAAAACCGGTCACTTCCATCAGTTGATGGCCGATCTGCTGGCCACCTTTGGCGAGCAGGGAGAAATCAAGTTCGAAGACTTCGTGGTTTCGCAGGCTCGCTGAACCAGAGCGATCAATTCTGACCGGGGAGAGACTGTTCCAATCCAGGCAATCACCGCGGCAGAGATGGTCCGACACTTCGCTTACCACCCCGTTCAGGCCCCGGCCTGAACGGGGTTTTCTGTTGGCCCCGGCTGCTTCCCTTGGCGCGGGCCGTCCAGTACACTCACGGCACAACAACAACCTGCCAGCTCCCCTGGGCTGGCAGATTTTTTGCGCCCCGCTGCGTTCTGCCCCCCAGCCTGGGGTGGCAGAGACCCGGTGCCTGCGACAAGAGTCGCCGTCGTTTCCTCGCTCACATCATGGATTGCACCGCGAAACTCGCCCTGGAAGATGGCCAGGTGTTTGCCGGACGCGCCTTTGGCGCGACGGGGGAAGTCTTTGGTGAGGTCTGCTTCAACACCAGCATGACCGGATACCAGGAGATCCTCACCGACCCTTCCTACTGCGGCCAGATTGTCGCGATGACCTATCCCCAGATTGGGAACTACGGCATCAACGACGTCGACGCCGAAAGCCGGCGGATCTTTCTCAGTGGGTTCGTCATCCGCGAACTCTGTGAACGCCCCAGCAACTTCCGCTCGCGGCAAGATCTGGCCGGGTTCCTCCGCGACCAGAACGTGATTGGCATCGAGGGGGTCGACACCCGACGGCTGGTTCGGCATCTGCGGATCCGGGGGGCCATGAATGGCGTGCTCTCGACCACCGATCTCGACGATCAATCGCTGGTCGCCAAAGCCCGGAAAAGTCCCGGTCTGGTGGGCCGCGACTTGGTCCGCGAAGTCATTCCCTCCCAGGCCTACGAGTGGAAAGAAGGGTTGTCTCCCTTCTCGGAGCTGGCGATGCACGCCACCCCGGAACTGTCGGCCAGTTCGCCCCACGTGGTGGCGCTGGACTACGGCATGAAGTGGAACATTCCGCGCTGCCTGCGAGCCCGGGGCTGCAAGGTGACGGTGGTCCCCGGAACGGCTACCGCTGCCGAGGTGCTGGCCCACCAGCCCGATGGGGTGTTTCTCTCGAACGGTCCCGGCGACCCCCGTCCGCTCGATTACGCCATCCAGACCATTCGCGACCTGTTGGGCACAAAGCCGGTGTTCGGCATCTGCCTGGGCCAGCAACTGCTGGGTCTGGCGGCCGGTGGAGAGATTTACAAGCTCAAGTTCGGCCATCGCGGTGCCAACCAACCGGTGTTGAACCAGGCTTCCGGACGGGTCGAGATCACCACGCAGAACCATGGTTTCGCCCTCTCGAGCGAGACCCTGCCCAAAAACGTGGAAGTGACTCATCTCAATCTGAACGATCGCACGGTCGAGGGGATCCGGCTGAAGGATGTGCCGGCATTCGCAGTGCAATACCACCCCGAAGCGGCCGCTGGCCCCCACGACAGCCACTACCTGTTCGACGAATTCGTGCAGATGCTCCCCCGGCGTTGACGGCTCTTTGGGGCCGTCAAAGGCACGCGGTTTTTCCCAGTCCAGCGCCGTGGTTGCCTGCCCGGTTCGCCCGGGTCCAGTCCTTCTTCCTCCGGCTCACCCAGCCGATACGCAGCGGAGACCGATGTCATGGCGGACCGTCAGGCGTTTCTCGACCATGTGCGAGAACAGGCGGCAAAGGGCCGCGCGTATCGCGTCGCCGTCAATCCCCACGCGACACACACGCAGTCTTACGTCGGTTGTGGTCCCGACCCGGTCGGAGCGCTGTTGACCGAGTGGAAGGGGGTGGGTGGGGAGGGAGCACGCGTCTCTGGTTGGTCCGCAGCCCGGGCCTGGGTCAGCCAGTTTGTGCTCCAGCACAGTTGCCAACGGATTGTTCATTGGCAGCATGAGGTGCTCGACCGACTCGAGGTGGGCCGCGTCTGCCGCGAGACCGGCTGTGATGTCTGGAACTGGGCCGACCTGGCCCGCGATGCCGAATCGACCCGTTGGCAACGGGCCTTCGCCGCCGATCTGGGAATCACCAGTGTCGATTGGGCCATTGCCGAGACCGGCTCGCTGGCTCTCTTTGCCCAGCCCGATCAGGGGCGGGTGGTCAGCCTGCTGCCGAAGCGGTACCTCGCCATCATCGAGCCGTCGCAGATCCTTCCCGATCTGTTCGACCTGTTCGCCCGGCTGGAAGAGCGCAAGGCCGAACTTCCCTCGAACATGGTCCTCGTCACCGGCCCCAGCAAGACAGGCGACATCGAACTCAAACTCACCACGGGCGTGCATGGCCCGGGAAATGTGCATCTGCTGGTGGTCGAGAACAACGACGCGGCCCGCTAAGTCGCACACATTGTCCGGAGCGCGCAGGCTGAAATCAGCCCACTCGTGACAAGGGCCAACGGCTACGCTGTTGGGCCATTTCGGCCGGTGACAAAACCCGGCATACCTGGTCGAGATCCCGATTCGCCTGGCCGATGGTGAGCTGCCACGAATTTGCAAAAC
>JBKCTR010000867.1:0-3276 GCA_046318755.1 Planctomycetaceae bacterium | reverse complement strand
ACCTGGCCCGAGAAGCCGGTTTCGGTGTCTTGCACCTCGCGGAATTCGGAGAGGAATTTGCCCTTGGATTTGACCGGAATCTGGAAGCCGCGGCTGGCCTTGGCCGACATTCCATCCCAATCGATCTGACGGTTGAACTCGGTCAGTTTGCCTTCGTCGACCGATTGCCCCATCAATTCAAGGAAATTCTGGATTTCTTCGCGCGAGACGAGGTCGAGGTCTTCCTTCAAATCGAGGTCGTCCAACTCGTCGCCTGCGGGGCCGGGCGGGGTGGCACCGGCCGGCGGCGGTGCCGACTTGCCGTTGGAGCCTTCGGTTTTCGTGGCGGAGGGCTTTTCAGCAGCCGCCTTGGGAGCAGGGCTGCCTGCCGACTTGGGAGCGGGAGCGGCCGACTTCGTGGCTCCCTTGGTTCCCGCGGGGGCCTTTTGCTGGGCCATCACGGGGGTGATGAGGCAGCCCAGGGAAATCGCCAGCGGGGCCACCGCGCGGCCCCAGACAGTCAGAGAGAGAAGAGAGGTAACGGGGAGATTCTGCATGTTGCCAGCATCCTTGCCTGGTGACGCACTCGTTCCGGCCAGCCCCATCCAGGGGGGCTTCACGGGGCGGACCATACTGCAAACCGTTCCCGGGGACCAGAGCGATTTTCTGCAAAAAATCGCACGATTCCGTCGGTTGGGAGCTTCATCCAACGGTTT
The DNA here is from genome assembly GCA_046318755.1 of Planctomycetaceae bacterium. Lineage (GTDB taxonomy): Bacteria > Planctomycetota > Planctomycetia > Planctomycetales > Planctomycetaceae > UBA10511. The sequence goes on along the minus strand of JBKCTR010000867.1, from coordinate 2,581 downwards.
CCTCCAAAAATCGACGGGGCCCAGCTTGGCCCGAGGCCAGAGATCGCGGGAGGCGGAAATCATCCCGGGAAAACTGCAATGGACAGAACTTTGATCTTGATTAAGATTCCGCTCCGGTTCGGCTCCCCTTCGCGCGGTGGAACCGCGTGGTCGAACCGTACGAGGATTGGCTGATGCAAATCGATTGGCGCCCCTTGATGGGCTTGTCCGTCCTGCTGGCGGTGGGCTGTCATTCGTACCACCCTCACGGATACACCGGGACGGGGCCCTATGCGGCCCCGCCCCCGACCACCTATGGCCCGGCCCCCACCGTCTACTCTCCGACACCGGCGACCACGTACACCAATCCGCCCCCCCAGGCGTACGCCCAACCCGGCCAGCGGCCCCCCTTGCAGGGCAACCCCACCCCGGTCTATCCGGCGCAGACCTACCCGGCCCAACCTCCCGGATATGGCCCGCAGCGCGGCCAGGGGATGGCTCCTCCGGTCACAACCAATCCCCCGCAGGGGCGAGGGATGACAGTGGCCCCCAAGACGGTCACCACCTCACCGGGCGCGGTCAGCGAACAGCCTGTTCCCCGACCTGTTGAGCCGCGACCCATTCCCGAGGGAGTGGGGGGAGGTGTTCTCAATGAAGACGCCGACAGCATCAAGGGGAGCAATCGCGGGCTCGAAGAGATGGAGGCTCCCGCGGGGGGGGGAATTCCGAGCGATGCCGAGGATGCGGTCGAGACGATTGGTTACGACGACGATTTTCGGCCACCACGGTCGCCCATCCGCCGGACTTCGGGCGTGGCCGAGGCGCCGCGGCGGGGTCGCAAATCGCCCTACAAGAGGGCCAGTGACTACAGTTGGATCAGCGGGACAGTTTCGCAGGATCCGCAATCGGGTGACTGGCAGGTGACCTACGATCCGGATGGGAATGATGAATTTGGCGGCGTGCTGACGCTGTCGCATGACGATGCCCTCGAGAATTTCCTCGAAGGAGACATGATTCGGGTCTACGGGAAAATCGACCAGCGGAACAATGACCGCGTGGGACGTCCGATGTATCGCCCCACCCCGAACCGCATCAGCCGGCTGGTGGATCGGGACGAGACGATTCGCTGATCAGGCGGTGGTTTCTGGCAAGGCGTGCCGCCGCGTGAGGTGCAGCAGCGTTCGCACGTAGTGGCAGGGGGCGTGATCGGCGAAATCGCGGATCAGCACGAGCTCGAGGGGATTGGACTCGGCAAGGCCGCGAAGGGTCTGCACGAGTCGCCGACGGGCATCGGTCCAGTCTCCCCGGGGGAGCGATGCGAGCGCCTGCCGGGCCGATTTCCAGATTTCCCGAGCCAGAGTCTTGTCTGGCAGACGTTCTTTCAGGGCGTGGCGAAAGGCTTCCCGCCCACGGCGCTGGTCTTCGCGCACGGCCGATTCGTCGGGTTCCTCCTGCAGCGTGCCCTGCGACGTGAGGTACATCAGCCGGCCGGGGTGGTGGTATTCCGGAGGGGCGTGCCCCAGCCATCGGGTCGCCTGGGCGTGGAGAAACGGGGACGGATCGATTTTCTCGGCCCACAGCCAGAGGCGTGGAGCGGTTTGGCCTTCCTCGCGCAGTCCCTCGCCGCAGCGCCGCAGGAATCCAACCAGCGACTCCCGCGACAGCGACACCAGCGGGACACGCGCGACCAGGTCGCAGCAGTGCACGAACCGCTCGATTGAGACAGCCCGCAGGCTGTCGACAAATTGCTGGTCTCCCACCCGGGGGGCTCCCCAGGTCAGCAGACGTGAACTGGGCAGATCGTCGAGCGCCAGCGTCGCCAGGGCTCCTCCCAGGCTGTGGCCGGTCAGCACCAGGTCGCCAGAGCCCCCTCTGAAGTGCTGGAGTGGTCCGCACAGCGAGTCGTATTCATCGGCGAAACCACGATGCACGGTGTGGCGGCCGCGCCACTGGCGGGGGATCGCGTTCAGGTCGGTCAGCAGGTCGTCGACACTGCCCGAGTCGGTCCCCCGAAAGACCACGAACCGCGGGCCGCCTGCGCGGGGGCGGGCCACAAACCCCTCGGTGTCGGCCTGTCCGGGAAGGAACCTCGCGCCCTGGAGCAGACATTCCAGGTCCCAGTCGAGAGACGAGAGGGTGGCCTCGATGACCTGCCGCGGTGCGTAGGCGAGTCGCGACAGTTCGGCACACGTGAGGGGAATGTGCTGGCCGAGGGGCAGCGTGTCCCGCCAGGGGAAGAAGTTCCCGGACTGTGCCGGGCGGAACAGGTCATCGGTCGAGGTCAGCGGCGCGGGCGAAGTTCCGCTCATGGGGCGGTGGGGGCCAGCAATTCGGCCAAATCCGCCGCCAGTGCGTCGACGTCTTCGGTGGTGGTGTCCCAACTGCACATCAGGCGAATTCCTCCCTGCCCGATGAAGGTGTAGAACTTCCAGCCGCGTTCCCGCAGCGCCGCAATGACTGGCGGGGGAAGTTCGAGGAAGACCGAGTTCACCTGCGGAGTGGACAGGAATCGAAGTCCGGGAATTGCCCGCAGTCGCTCTGTCAGCCGGGCGCCGAGGCGATTGGCATGGGCAGCATGCCGCAGCCACGCCCCGTCTTTCAG
>JBKCTR010000866.1:0-1694 GCA_046318755.1 Planctomycetaceae bacterium | reverse complement strand
GCTGGAGGCCAGAGTCCCGTACTCACCGGTTGCCTTGACCGAGTGGTTGGGCCGCCCACCCGAACAGGCTTGCAGCCGCGCGACGGCGTTGGGGATGGCGGCCGTGTCCGAACGTCGGGCCCGCCAACTGGATGCCGGTGTGCCGGTTGATTCTTCGGCTTCCCCGCTCTGGCTGGGGGTGGCCGGCACCTCGGCTCTCGTCAGCGATCGCCCCAAAAAGGGGGAACATCGCTGCCACCTGGCGGTGCATTCGTCCCGCGCCTCGCACGCGGTTTCGGTCACGCTGTCCAAGGGGCTGCGGGATCGGTTGGAAGAGGAACGCCTGGTTGCGGACCTGCTGTTGTCGCTGGTTGCCGACCAGTTGGAAATCGAGGCTCCCTGCATCGAATTGCAGGAGGGGGCCGACCTGTACGACGAGCGCCGCGTCGAGGCCGACCCGTGGGAACGCGAGTTGTTGGAAGGCGCTCGCGACGTTGTCTGGCGGCTGGGCGGACAGCCGGCCCAAAACGCTTCTCCCATTCCCATTCGGGGTGTTTTTCCCGGTTCGTTCAACCCCGTGCATGAAGGACATCGACAACTGCGCGACATCGCCGCCCAACGACTGGGGGGGGCCGTGGCGTGGGAGATTTCCCTCCACAACGTCGACAAGCCCCCTCTGGACCTGATCACACTCGAGGACCGGTGTGGGCAATTCCCCGGGGAGCCGATTGTGCTGACACGGGCTCCGCTGTTCGCCCAGAAGGCCGCGGTTCTGCCCGGAATGGTCTTCGTCGTCGGGGCCGACACAGCCGCGCGACTGGTCGATCCGAAGTATTACGGTGGAGATCGGGACATGATGCGCGAGGCGCTCTCTCAGATCCGCCACCAGGGTTGTCGCTACCTGGTGGCTGGCCGGGTTCAGGACGGGCGCTATCTGTCCCTCGAAACGTTGTCGATTCCGAAGGAATTCCAGGGGCTGTTCGAGGGACTCTCTGAGGAGGAATTCCGCTGCGATCTGTCGTCGACCGAATTGCGGCGTCAACAGCAGAGGCGGCAGACGGAGTAAAGGGACCAACAGCACGTTCGACGTCGGCTGGTCCCACCACATCCCCGTGGTGCGCCCCGTGGCTCGTGCCCCAAGGCGAAAGATTGGGATCGGGGGGGGCCCACAGTTCCGCGCGGTCATCGCGTGCACGCGTCCAGCGGCCGATGCCGTCGCCTCCCGCGCCGGACAGAGTTTGGCCTTTCGCGGGGGCAGGCCATTCGGGGTTTGAGAAGGCGAGAGACGTCCGTCTTGCGCGATTGCCTATTGGGCGCTGTGGATGTCGGGGCGCAACGACTTGGCGTCCCGCAGGTAGACATGCACGATGTCGGCAAGGGATTTGGTCGTGTTCAGGTGCAGCAGAATCCGCACGCAGCGAGCAAGGCGTCCGGGAACGGCAATCTCGGAAGCACACAGCAGCGGCACCAACTGCAGTCCAATTTCCCGGGCGGCCTCGGCCGGAAAGGTGGCCGTCAAGTCGGGCGTCGTGGTGAAGAGGATCGACGCAATATCCTCGGGATCGTTGATTTCATTGACCCTCAGAACTTCCTGGAGAAGTTCGCGGGTCGCTTCCAGTACGGCTTCCCGGGTGTTCTCGGTGGCTGTGGTGGCGCCGCGAACTCCCCGAACCCGGCGTCGCGGGCCTGGCCGCACACCCATGACTCCATCGGCT
>JBKCTR010000865.1:0-3124 GCA_046318755.1 Planctomycetaceae bacterium | reverse complement strand
GTCCAGCACCGCCGCGCCCACCGCCGGTCCCTCGATCCGCACCCCGCTGTCCTGAGTTTCAATCACCAGATTGCCTGAGAGATTGTAAGTTCCCACATCGACGCGAATGATGTCGCCTGGGCCAAGGTCATAGGCGGCCAGGATCGCCGCGACGGAGGCTTTCGGAGCATTGGGGGCGAGGCCCGTGTTGGCATTGTCACCAGCGGCCGTGGTGGACTCGTCTCCCAATGTGGAACCATCGTTCACATAGTACACCGTGACGGGAGGGGTGATCTCGAAGATGGATCCGCTGCGGTCCTGGATCGCAGGATTGTCGCGGCGAACGATTCGCACCAGGTAATCGAGCCCCTCCGGAATGGTCTGGGGAATGGTCCAGAGGTACTCGCCATCATTGGGTGTGTCGGCGGCGATGACGGTCACCGGGGAGACACCATCCTGACGCCACAACTCGATATCGACTGTGCCGTTGGTGTCATGCGACCGCCAGCGGATGGGGAAGGTCTGTTGCGCCGGCCAGACCTCGCCTCCATCGGGGCGCGTCACCAGCACATATTCGGCCGGACTCTTCGAAGCCTGGGGCGTGTTGCCAAACGCACCGAGATTCCGGAAGCGTCCATTGTTCGTTGGTTCATTGGCATAGGAATCGGATCCGCGTCCCCGGTCAATCGCCGGAGACCGCAGGGCATCGACGGTCCAGGTTCCCGTTGCGAAAACTGGCAGGTCCGTCGCGAGATTCCGCAGGGGAGCCAGGGAGCCTCCATGAAAACTGCCGAAGTCGCTTTGCTCGTGAAAGTCGTCATCGGCACCAAAATCACCCGCGGGACTGACCCGGTAGCCGAGGATGCCATCGGGCCCGGCCGGGTTCACAAACCGGGGATCCTGGGCGAGGCTGTTCTCATCCTGGAAGACCGTGTTGTACCAGGCATTCAAGGTGGACTTGGGAAGACCCTGCCAAAACGCCACTTGGCCGGTCCCCGTGGTGTGCAGCAGATTGAAGTCGCTTTGGAAGCCCACCTGGCTGTCGCCGGAAACGATAATGTTGAACCCGGAATCGACCCACAGGGTATTGTTGAAAAGGGAGGTGTTCAGCGAGTTTCCGTCGATCAACAGGGCGTTCCCATGGGGCTGGAAGACCGTGTTGTTGATCACCCGCGCCCCGGCGCCAGACTCGATGTGAATTCCCACAACGCTGTTTGCATAGACGAGATTGTTCAGCAACTCCCCATGGAACCGGGGATAACTGCTGGGAGCCTCGATGCCCACCGTGTTCCCGTAAACAACATTTTCCAGTACCGAAGTCCAATGATACGCCCGAATTCCAACCGAAGAATTGTGATAGACCCGATTCCCTTGAATGCGTCCGGCACCGCTGATTCCCAGCGTATTGTCATAAACGACGTTGTGACGGGCCTCGGCCGCGTAGAGACCCAGGACGATGCCAGTTCCGGAGGACGAGGAATGGCCCCATACGGTGTTTCCGACCACCAGCGCATTGCCGCTCGCCACGATTCCCGATTCGGAGTTCCCCCACACCAGGTTACCACGGGCCAGGGACAAGTCGGTATTGCCGATCACCGTGGGATCACCAGCCGGCGAATTGCTGACGATGATTCCATAACGATTCCCCGAGACCCGATTCGCCTCCACCTGGGCCGGGCCAGGATTGTTCAGAGCGATGCCCGCCCCTCCATTGTCGAAGGCGGTTGAGTCGGACAGGCTGCCGATCGGCGAGTCGATCCGGATCCCATCGGTGGTGTTGCCCGACGCAGCCAGCCGGTTGCCCTGAAAGTTCGAACTGTCTTCGCGGACCCACAACCCCATCCCGGCGCCGGTCAGCGTCAGATTGCGCAGGGTGACAAAGTCGGCATCGTTCAATTCGATGTTGGTCGAACCGGCGTAGGGATTGGCCCGGTCGATGCGGGCGACCTTCGCGGCATTGGTCGGTCCCGTAATGGTCAGCCCCTCGTCGTTCCCCAGCAGCGGATTGCCGCTGAGCACGACATTCCGGACGTGGATGTAGTTGCCCGTGTCGATTCGCACGGTGTCTCCCGGCCCCAGGTCGTACGAGCGGAGCAAGGGAAGCAGGTTGGCTTTGGGATCGCCGACACTCTTGCCCGTGTTCCGGTTGTTCCCGACCACGGTTGTCCATTCATCTCCCGTGGGGGAGCCGTCGTTGACGTAAAACCCGGTCCCGGAGGGAGGAACCGAGAAGTTTTCACGGGATTCGTCGACCAGCGCGGGATTCTCGACGGAACTGATGCGAATCGAATACCGGTTGGTCAGCGAACCAGCGATTCCCGACATTTCGGGGCTCCAGCCGTAGCTGCCATCGGCCGCCGGAACCATCGCAATCTGGGTCACCAATCCCCCCCCCTGCTGAAACAACTCGATCTTGACCGATCCGGCCATCTTCTTGTCGGCGGTTGACGAGTCGTAGGAGCTCCACAGGATGGGACGTCCCTCAGCCGCGGGCCAGTCGGCGTAGTATTCCGGATACTCCAGACGCAGGGCGCGCGCCGCCGATTGGGTCGCCTCAGTCGTGTTGCCATACGCCCCGAGATCAATGCGGTTGCCATTGACCGCCGGTTCGGCCGCATAGAGGTCGGTCGGATCCCCGGCATCGACGCTGGTCGAGGTGGTCTGCAGCCGGTAATTCCCGGCCGCCGCGTCCATGAACCCCGGCGCATCCCGGTTGGGAGCAGGGGCCGTGGTCCCAATGGAATGCCGGTCGAGGTCCGCCTCCACCTGCCAATCGAACAGGTCGGCGAACGGCTTTTGCCACCAGATGAGCGTGGCCGCACCGGAGGTGTGGTGGTTGTTGTAGTCGCTGGTGAATCCCTGCTGGCTATCGGTCGCCACATACAGCCCTGTGCCGCTGGTGGTCGAAAGAATGTTGTTGCGCAGGCTGACATTCGAGGCGGACTGCTGCAGCCGGATACCGGTGCCCGAGGGAGTCACGATCGTGTTGTTGACGAGGGAGACCTGGGAAGCCCCGCCAATCAGCACCCCGGTGGAATTGCCTGACAGAAGATTGTGGGAAATCGTCGCCGCCCCTTCGGGCTGGATGCCAACCTCGTTGTCGAGGATGCGGTTGAACTCGACCACCTGCCCCGCCGCCGGGCGC
>JBKCTR010000864.1:0-1930 GCA_046318755.1 Planctomycetaceae bacterium | reverse complement strand
GTCTTGGCCGTGCCGTACGAGATCTGGGGGTTTGATCCGCGGACCGGTAAGCTGCGCTGGTTTTGCGAAGCGCTCAACACCGATTCGTTCTGTTCGAGCCTCACGGTCGACGGTGACGTGGTCTACGCCGTTGAGGGACGCGGCGGGGGTTCGATTGCCGTGCGGGCGGGAGGCTCGGGCGACGTCACCAAAACCCATGTTGTCTGGACGGGTCGTCACAACAGCCGCATCAGCACCCCCCTGATCGCCGACGGTCGGCTGTACTTCATCTCGGGAGGCATTGTGAACTGCCTCACCACGGCGAAGGGAGAGAAGATCTTCCAGGCCCGGCTGGGTGATGGCGGCGAGGTGGCAGCCGGTGGGCCTGGTGGCGCTGGTGGGCGCGGAGGCCGCGGGGGGGGTGGCGGCGGCCCGGGCGGCGGCGGATTTGGGGGCGGTTTCGGCGGTGGCGGGGGCCGCGGAGGCCGGGGGGGGCAGGATTATTCCTCGCCCGTGGCGGCCGACGGCAAGCTGTACTATGTCTCCCGGGGGGGCGAGATCCACGTGCTGAAGCTGGGAGACAGCTTCGAAAAACTGGCGACCAACCGCCTGGCCAGCGAGCCCGAGGATTTCAGCGGAACCCCGGCCATCAGCGACGGACAGATCTTCATCCGCTCGAGTCGGCACCTCTACTGTGTGAGCCTGCCGGAGACCCGGGGGGCCTGAAAGGGCCGGCTGGACTCTGCGAACGACGCAGGCGAATGCAAAGGCCTGAACAGAGCGATGCCGATCGAAACAGTCTCCGAACGGCATTGCCGAGATCGCCAGGCGTCTTACCCCGGTGGGGGCCTGGTTCTCTGCCACCGCAACAAACAGAAATTGTGATCAGTGGGTGGAGCTGAACTCCCAGGCGACACATCCGGAGGTGTTCGATCCCGGCCCGGAGATCGCTTCCGATGTGGGCGCGATGACCCTGGTGAACCGACCGAATGGGCCATCCACACGATACAGAATAGGCCATCCATACGGCCGATCGATTTCCGCCCGCCTGGATTTCGTAGACGACGCGGCGACACGTCCCCGGCGGTGGCCGATGACCCTGTTGAACCGGCCGGATGTCCCATCCACGTAGCCCACCAGGGACGATCCCCGGTCGCACAATCCCTGCAGGGGATTTCTATCATAGCCTGGGGTTGCCCAAGCGCAGCGCCGGCTACCCCAGGTACGCGTTCCATAAAATCGGCCCAACTCTGAAGGAGTTGTCTACGAGGCGCTGGACGTGGCTCCCTCACATGGCGTGGTCGCGTTGGACACCAGGACCGACCGAATGCGACCGAATGGGCCATCCATGTAACACAGGCGGGGCCACCATTTGTTCACACCACAGGCGGGGCCACCCTTTGTTCACAAGGCTGCGGCCGGGGCCACCCCAATTTCTCCGCCACCACCGATTGTCTGTGGAGGGCCAGTCGACCGGGGCCAGCCATCCTCGAAATCCTGCGACACGGCGGACGATTCCGACTGTCTGAGAACACCATAAACCCCATCCACGATGAGGCTTGCGACAAACAATGAAGTCGCTTCAAACAAAGGATCAACAACAGAAACAACAGGGCCACCCTATGTTTAGAGACCACTCGATGCGTTGATAACCCATTGCCTGTGAATGACTTACGAAATCTGCTGAGGAAACTGGACAGATTTCTTGTGTGTACACTAGATATTCGGAAATATCGGGTGTACACAGTATTCACCAGAACCTGCCTGGTGCTTTCGGCTCACGCTCTGTCCCCCAGTTTCCTGCCCTTCTTCCCGGGTGCTCCATGTCCCGCTTGCCTCGCCAGTTCGTGTTTGAGCCGCAGGAGGTCGGGGTCTACCACTGCATCAACCGCTGTGTCCGCCGGTCGATGCTCTGCGGCTGGGATCCCTTCACCCAGCGCTCCTACGAGCA
>JBKCTR010000863.1:0-5000 GCA_046318755.1 Planctomycetaceae bacterium | reverse complement strand
GGTGGTCCGCAGGCGTTGGCCGAACTGGGCGATCTGCGACTCGGTCTCGACCGCCGTCTTCGCCAGAGTCACCCCCGCGATGAACCGGCGACGGATTTCCCACAGACTGCCCGCCAAGAGCGCCATCAGCCCGGCGAATGCGAACCCACGCAGGCCCCACGGCAACTCGAGCGCATGGTCCACGAGGGCGAGGCTGGCGATCACCCCGAGGGCCAAGACCGCCAGACTGCCAGCCGCGGTAAGCCAACGGATCCGCAACACCCGTGACTGGGTCTGTTGCAGTCGCTCAGTCACCTGCCGCGCAGCACCGTCAATGGTCTGGTCGGCTGCCACGTCGGCCGCACCGAATGCCACGGGAGAGGAAGCGGTCATGTCTCATCGACCTCACAAAAATGCCGCAGGAAACGCAACGGAATTTTATCCGATCGCAGTCGGGGCGAACAACCTGAAATTCTCTGGGTGGAATGGACGAGCGGGAATCGTTTTTGCAAATCAGGATGAGACGGGAGTGTCGGGTCGGTACGAGGGACTGGGAATCTGGTCACGCGTAAAGCAGAGAGTGGCGAACTGGTCACTGGACGTGAGCCGCTTGTCAGGGACAAGGGTCATGCATGCACCCGCGAAGCCAGCAGCAGTTCCGCCGCCAGCACCCCGAACAGAATCCACCCGATCACGGGCCAGATTTCCCCGGCTCGTTCGCGTGTGGCCGGCAGAACCTGGGCCCAGGCCGCCTCGCGTTCCCGGTCTTCTCCCGCGCCGCTGCCCGCTCCAAACGCCTGGCGAAGTACGTCCGGCTCGAGACGGCGCGGGTCCGACTCGCGCGGGTCGAGATTGGTGACCAGCCACTTCCCCTCGACCGACTCGATTCCCGGCTGCGCGGTCGCATTCCCGACGGTCTGCGACGAGACCGGGCTCTGCCCCTGCAGTTGATCGGTCAGGTGGGCCAGCAACTGCCGCATCAGCGGCACATACAACCGGGTCCGCGGCAGGTCGGTCCAGTCACGATCGGCACTCGTTCCAACGTACAGACATGTACCGGACCCGATGGTACGCTCGGCACACAGAATCCGTCCTTGCGAACTCAACCATGGCCGGGTCCCCTCGGCAAGGTCTTCCAGAACCAGCGCCCGATCGAGCGTGATCCGCCGCAGATCTCCCTGCTGGGGATCGCGAAACGGAGCGAAGGCGGGATGGGTTTCGTCCCAACGATCGACCCGCAAAGGACCCTCGGTCGACCGGCTGGCGACACGTCCCGGCAGCAACTGCTGCGACTGCAGCGGTTCGAGCGTGGCGCGGGTGGTTTGATCGCCAACAAAGATCAGCAGTCGCCCCCCCTGCTCAACGTATTGCCGCAGCCGTTCGCCATCGCGGTCGCTCAATCGTCGCAGATTGGCGAGCACCACCACGCGAAACCCATCGAGACGGGGAAATCCCTCCCCCGCCTCCCAGACCATGCGCTCGGGCTCGAAGGCGCGCAGCCGCTCTTCGGTCTCGTCGGTCGTCAGCCGCAGTGCCGTGTCGAGAAAGTACGTTTCATTCGCGTAGGCCGTGCGTCCCTCCTGCCCATCCACCAGCAGCACGCGGTCGGGGTGACGGGCCACGAACGCGAGAAAGCGGCGATTGTCGACGGGAAGGTCGTCGTCCCAGTCGAGCTGCACCACACCCCGGTAGACTCCATCCTCGCGCAGCGTGAATGGCAGCTCGACCACCACGCGTCCCTGCGGCGGAAGATCCACGCGGGATTCACTGGTGACGGGACCAGTGGGACCACTCAGCTCACACGCCAGACGCAGTTGCCGCAAGGCCGCCGGACCATGATTGCGCACCACGGCCCGCACAACAACCTGGCGATCGGGACGCAGCTCGGTGTGGAGCGCCTCGGCCGACTCGATCGAGGCATTGCTCACAATGCCCCCGCCCAATTCCTTGATCTGCAGTTCGATTCCGTCAGGCAGGGGAGGCACCCGGCCAAGGGGCAATCCCGATTGCTGCAGGTCGGTGTACAGCACGATCTGCCGTTCGCCCCGGTCCGAGGCGGCGAGCCGGTCGCCCGCCCAACCCAGCGCCAATCCGAAGTCGGTCGCCGCATTCGACACCGGGGCCCGGTCGAGCTGCTCCACTCCCCGTTCCTCCACGGCCGTCGCATCGCACAGCGCCAGGTGCACAATGGCGTTCTCGTCGATGCGCCGCAGTTCCTCGCGGGCTTTTGTCAGCGCCTCGGCAAACAGGGTCTGGGCCCCCGCGCTCCGCATCTGCATGCTGGCCGAGCGGTCGACCAGCAGCACGATTTCCTGCTGCCGTCCCCGGCGGGCCGCTTCGTTCCAATACGGCCGGGCGAACAACAGCACCAGCAAACCGATCGCCACCATCCGCAGCGCCAGCAGCAGCCATTGCCGCACCCGCCGCCGGCGTTGGTGCTCTTTCACAATCTGCTTGAGGAACCGCAGTGAACCAATCGGCTCGGTGCGCGAGCGCTGCCGAAACAGCAGATGGATGACGATGGGAATGGCCACCGCCAATCCGGCAGCCAGGAAACCGGCGTGAATCAGGCTGAGGCCAAGCATCGATGGGCAGGGACAAGGGACAGGCGAGCCGGGAATGTCACAGCAGTCGCGAACGTTTCAGGCAGTAATCGGCCAGAGCCCGCTCGAGGGGCTCGTCGGTGGTGAATGGGCGGTGGTCGATTCCCCGGGCGGCACACCCCTGGCTCAACTCGTTCAGCCATTGGTCGACCGCCCTGGTGTAGCTCTCGCGAATCTCATGCGCCAGTGTTTCCACACGTTCTCCCGTCTCGGCATCCACCAGTTTGACGGCACCGTCGGCTGGCATGCGCCGTTCCAGCGGGGTCAGCACCTGCAGCACCAGCAGGTCATGTCCCACGTGCCGGAAGTGATCGAGCGCCGGCCAGAGTTCGTCCGCATCGCAATACAGGTCAGAGATCAGCACCACCAAGCCCCGCCGAGGGAGCAGTTCGGCCACTTCATGCAGCGAGCGCACCGTGTCGGCCCGGGGGTGCGAACGAGGCCGGGCGAGAGACGCGAGCAGGCTGAGGCGATGGTCGAGGGTGCCCCGCGCCGGGTAATGCTCCACCACCTGGTCGGCGAACAGCGTCAGGCCGACACCGTCGCGCTGCCTGGCGGCGAGATGTGCCAGGCTGGCGGCCAGCAGTGCGGCATAACGCCCTTTCGATTCGGCTCCCTCCCCCACGGTCATCGAACCCGACACATCGACGACCAGGTGCAGATCGACATTGGTCTCGGCATCGTACTGCTTGATGTAGAGCCGGTCGTGGCGGGCGTACAGCTTCCAGTTCAGATGACGCAGATCATCACCCGGGATGTACTCGCGATGGCAGGCAAAGTCGACCGAAAACCCCACATACGGGCTGCGGTGCTGTCCATGCTGGAACCCCTCGACAACGCCGCGGGCGAGCAATTCGAGATCGTCGACCGCGGCGAGTTGCCCGGGAGAGGTCAGTTCCTTCAGGGTGACCGGAGAGGTGGCCCTCATTTCGTCCGCACCTGTGCGATCACGCGGCGAATGACCTCGTCGGTGTCGATGCCATCCGCCCGCGCCTGAAAGTTCAGCACCAGCCGATGCCTGAGGACGGGAATCGCCAACTCGCGGACATCCTCGAAGTCGACATGAAACCGGCCCTGCAGCAACGCCCGGGCCTTGGCTCCCAACACCAGGTATTGCGAAGCACGCGGGCTGCCGCCATACCGGATGAACTTGTGAATCTGCGGATTCGGCTTGGCGACTGTCTCGGGACGTGTGAAGCCGACCAGCCCGACCGCGTAGTCGACCACATCGTTGGCCACGGGAACCCCCCGAACCAGCGACTGCAGCCGCAGAACCTCCTCCGACGTGAGAATCGGTTCGAGGCGGACCTCGGTATTCGTGGTGGTGGTTTTGACAATCTGGGCTTCTTCGGCGCGGCTGGGGTAAGAAACCGGAATGTTCAGCATGAAGCGGTCAAGCTGCGCTTCCGGCAACGGATAGGTCCCCTCCTGCTCGACCGGGTTCTGGGTGGCGACGACGAAGAACGGCGGAGCGAGGGGATAGGTGTGCCGTCCCACCGTCACCTCCAATTCCTGCATCGCCTGCAGCAGCGCCGCCTGCGTCTTCGGGGGAGCGCGGTTGATTTCGTCCGCCAGCAGGAAGTTCGCGAACAACGGACCACGCAGAAATTCCAGCTTGCGACGTCCTGAGTCAGAGTCCTCCATCAACACGTCGGTGCCGGTGATGTCCGACGGCATCAGATCGGGGGTGAACTGGATCCGCCGGTACTCCATGTTCAGCGAGCGGGCCAAGGCGCGGGCCATCAGCGTCTTGCCGAGACCCGGGACGCCGACCATCAGCGCATGCCCCCGGCACAACAGCGTGATCAGCAGCGACTCAATCACCGCATCCTGGCCAACCACCACCTTGCCCATTTCCTGCCGCAGTTGCGCGCGGGCCTGCTGCAGTCGGGCGACGGTCTGTTCATCCGTGGGCAAGCCCGCGGCGGCTGGCGAGTTCGACGGATGGGGACTGGGCTGGGGGGCGGGATTGCTCATGCGGGAAAACGGGTCAGGAGACTGCCGGTAATGGGAGAGACGTGCGGCGGGACCGGTTTTCGAGGCGTGTTCCGCACGACCTCACAACCCCGGTCTCATCGCCGCCCAAGTGCGGTTGCGGATGACACCCCCTCCAGGAAGGTTCCGGTATCGGAAGTGGCCTGTGGCACGCAGCGATTCCCCCTTGGTGTGAACGGGACGAATTCACGGCGGATCGTTCTTCGAGGACGGCAGCAGACGCCGGTCGGGCACGAAGAGCGTGCGCGCGACGTCGCCATCCGGTCGCACGCGGTTGTCTGCTGCGGGTTTGTCTGCTGCGGGTTTGTCTGGGCCCGGTTCCACCAGCGTCTCGGTCCCCACGCCGTCGCCATTGTCGTCGAGCTGGGCATGTTCGGTTGGAATTCGCTGATCGCGCTGAAACCGCCGCGCGACCTCCTGCGC
>JBKCTR010000862.1:0-6218 GCA_046318755.1 Planctomycetaceae bacterium | reverse complement strand
CCGCTACTGCGCCGCCAAAGGGCTCACCCCCCGCGAAATCGCCGTCACCTCCCAGGACTACTACGACGACGGCTCCCAGAAATCCCCCCGCTACGACCAGCAGATCGCCATCAACCGCACCGTCGAGGCCATCGCCCGCGGCCAGCCCCGCCTGCTGCTGGTCATGGCCACCGGCACCGGCAAAACCTACACCGCGTTTCAGATCATCTGGCGCCTCTGGAAATCGGGTGCCAAAAAACACATCCTCTTCCTCGTCGACCGCAACATCCTCGCCGACCAGACCAAGACGAACCGAGCGGCCCCAGGAAATCGATGCCAGACTTCGGAAGTCACATCCTGGGCACCACAGCGAATCAACTCGCCCGTTTGCCGATCGAGGCAGGATCGTCGCCACAGTCACCGAACGAATGGCCATGGTGGACTGGTCGGCAATTGGAGGAGTCTGGGACGACGGGGGCAAAGCTGGTGGAGGCGATTGTGCGGGAATTGAAGCGGAAGATGTGACGACATGGATACACAACGATTGGAAAGCCAAACAGTTCAGGTCTCCGTACCTGACCGAACGCACCACTTAGACTTAGGGGAAGGCTTCTCCTCGATGGTCAGCGGAAAGCCTGCGCAGTGGAGATGTCGAAAGGGACCGGCAGGGGTGCACCTCTTCCACCGTGAAACCGGTCTGAATGTACTCTTTGACGAGATCATTGTTCCCTCGTCGCAGTATTCGCGCGCTCCTCGGCAGGTTTCCATCGCGCTCACCAATCGATGCGATTTGGCTTGCGAGCACTGTTACGCACCAAAAACCAGAGTTGAGCTACCTCTTGACAGAGTCACTGCATGGCTCGACGAGCTTGATAAACATGGTACTCTTGCGATTGGCTTCGGGGGTGGCGAACCAACGCTGTACCCGAAGTTTGCGACACTTTGTCGCTATGCAGCAGAAAAAACAGGACTGTCGGTGTCATTCACCACACATGGCCACCATATCGATGAAGAACTGGCTGACAGCCTTCGTGGAAGCGTACACTTTATTAGAGTCAGCATGGACGGTGTCGGTACGACATACGAATCAATACGACGTCGGTCATTTCGCGATCTGCTGTCCCGACTCGGCAACATTCGATCCATCTCCCGCTTCGGTGTGAACGTTGTGATCAACGACCAAACCTTCCCAGAACTCGACGAAGTTGCTCGAATTGCGGCGGACACTGGCGCTGGCGAATTGTTGCTGCTCCCCCAGATACCGATCCAAGGCAAGCCGGGCATCTCCGGCCAGACGATGCAACAACTCCGTCAATGGGCCTTCGGATACCTTGGACCACTAAAGCTGTCGGTCAATGAGTCCAGTAGCGAAGGCTTTCCGACGTGCGATCCCATGGCGTCCGAACGCGGTCTTCGGTCCTATGTTCACATCGATGCAACAGGAGTTCTCAAACCGAATTCCTACTCGCCCAGCGGCGTGCAAATGGGACTGGGAAGTGTCTTACCAGCTCTCGATCAACTTCAGTACCACCTCAAGGAGACAAAATGAAGATCTGGTGCCAGAACGGTTCTGAACACTCCGCAAATCTTGTAATGATCGGACACTTTAAGGATGTGGCCGAGGCCGCAAAAGCGTGCCGAATGATCGAAGAACTACGAGAGCACATGATGCAAGGCCAAGAGCTTGGGGCTTCCGATATCTATGAGCCACCCGATCGATACAACACTGCAATTCTTGATTTGCTTGAACGTCTTGGCATCTACAACATCACTCCTCAAGAACTAGAGCAGTTTACTTACGACGTTCGTCTCAGGAATGTTGAAGATACCTTAGTACTCAGAACTGAGGAGTCCGAGATTTCAGCGTTTCTCAAAGTGATGATTGAAAAAGGCGCTCGGGTTGAAGTGTTTTCGGCCCACGACCATTCAATCAATGCCGAACAGCAGAATCACCCATCAAACTGAGGACCTCATGCCCCCACTAAACTGGGATAGCTTCGTCGGACTTCCTGGAAGCGTTGAAAACAATTTCGAACAACTTTGCAAGTGCCTAATACGAGAGAACTACGGTAGCCACGGAGTTTTTCGAGCATTGGCAAACCAGCCGGGAGTTGAGTGTCACCTCCAGCTCAACCGTCCGTCGAGTTCGCTTGGAGATCCACCTCGTTGGTGGGGATGGCAGTGTAAATGGTACGATTTGGGTCCAACGAAAAAGCTCAGTTCTTCACATCGCAGGCAAATCCTCGACTCTCTTGGTACCACAGAAGAATATCTTCCGAAACTTACCGACTGGGTATTATGGACCCGTCACATTCTTACCAAGGACGACCAAGAATGGTTTGATCGAATTTCATCTCGCATGAGTCTTCACCTATGGACACATGAGGATGTAGAGCGTCTGCTTACGGGGTCGGCCGAAGTATTTCTTGGCACGTTTTTCGGTGAGCTGGTGCTGACCCCGAAAATGCTACGTGAGCGACATGAACGGTCAGTAGCCAGCATTGGAAAGCGTTGGCAGCCGGAGGTTCATCAGGTCCGAGATGCAGAACACCAGTTGCGCCGAATGTTGGGTGAGACTGATTCCTGGTCCGAGCTGAACGCTCTCTGTACTAATTTGCGGAAGATTTCACAACGGATTGACTCGTCTGAATACCCTGCTGCACTTTCTTGCTTTGTACATTCAGTCGTTAATACCACGACCGAATTAGCAGGCACACTGGAACACGTCGGAGCAGAAATCAGTAGCGGAGATTTGGATTCGCTTCGCCTCGACCTCGCTGAATCGCCCACATTGCTGCCGAAGGACACTTTACTTGCGCCTCGAAAACTCCGAGTCGCCAACAATCGCGTGGCGATTTATGTGACTAATGCCGTGGCAGCCTGTAAGGATGCATTGCGTATGCTGCAGAATGTCCGAGTTACATTTGCGACGCGTATTGTTGCACTTCTAGCCCCTGCGGGATGCGGCAAGACGCAAATGGCAGCACACCTTACGGCTAATACAGATGCTCGTCCACACGGTCTATTGCTGCATGGCAGAGATCTACACGCGGCTCACACTCTAGACGACTTAGCACGAAAAGTAGTCATCGCAGGACATCCGTTGCCAAGTATGGATGCCCTGCTGGCGGCGGTTGACGCAGCTGGGCGAAGAGCACAACGTCGCCTGCCCGTTTGCATTGACGGCCTTAACGAGGCAGAAGATCCCCAGAAGTGGAAAAGCTTACTCGAGGAAATTAAGCCATGTCTAGACCTTTATCCGTATGTACTACTGGTTGTCACCCTTCGCCCAGATTTCGTCGATCAAACGCTGCCCTCCAGTACTCCTCAAATCCGGATCGATGACTTCGGTGAAGAATGCGTGGCAGCGATGCAGAAATACTTCGCCTTTTGGAAAATAGATGTACAGGACGCATGGCTTCCCGACTTTCTACGACACCCACTCACGCTACAACTCTTTTGCGAAGTGACAAATCATTCGCGACAAAAGGTCGTACGTATCAACTCAGGAATTGCTTCACTTACAGACCTTTTCGATCGGTATCTCGAGCAAATTGCCGACCGCATCGCTAAGGGGGCATCACTGCCATGCAGATTTGACAAATACGAAGTTCAAATTGCAATCACAAGGATTGCAAACAGGATGTGGGACGCGAGGGCCCGTTTAGTTGGTCGTCGCGAATTACTCTCGCTTTGTAGCGTGACGCCACGTAGCTGGTCCCAGAGCATCGTGTTCGCGCTGGAACAGGAGGGTTTGCTTCTCCGAATTCCTGGGGATACGGAGGATCACTTTCAGGCGACCTACGATCTACTTGGAGGGCACATAATCGCAAAGTCTCTTCTCGCAGACCGTAGTAAAGACTCTTTTGTCGCATGGCTTCGGCAGCCTTCGACAACTGTACGTTTCAACGGGGACTATAACTCGCGACATCCCCTGGCCGACGATATTCTGAGGTCTCTGGTTGAACAAGTTCCCAGATTGCTTGCTGGAGTACAGTTGTGGCGGGAAGTTGATACGTCCCTGCGCCGAGACGCATTGGGTTGGTCGGCGTTTCTCCCGGCACAATACATTGACGCGGAAACAGTCGATGCAGTACTCCAAGTAGCCTGTCAGGGTGACGACTTAATCCTGTCTCGAATCCGGGAGGTGCGCAGCATTCCCACACATCCTCTCAACGCAGTCGCGCTGGATCGTGCTTTACGGGGTCTAACAGTGGCACAGCGCGACCTGCGATGGACTGAGTGGCTCCGAAGCTCATCCCTGGATTCACCTGCGAATCACTTCAGTATTGTCGAAGATCTAAAGACATTGGAAACGCATTGGCGCACCGGCGCTCATTCACAGGGAGATCAGCTTCGTGCGATGTGGGTCATGTGGACGTTGACCAGTACCGTGCGCGAAGTTCGTGACCAAGCCACACATACACTCTATTGTTTCGGCTGCGTCGATCCACAGGGACTCTTCGAATTGTGCATCGACGCACTTTCGATCAACGATGCGTACGTCGGTGAACGAATGCTTGCAGCCTCTTATGGCGTTGTCACAAGGCATCAAGTGGCAACCCCAGTGTTTGCAAACACGCTGAATGTGTTTCTGGAAAAACTCGCGGCTTCTCTCGTCGGCACCTCGGCTAGCGCACCGACCGCTCATTTCCTAATGCGACTTTACGTTCGCGGCATAATAGAGTTTGCACTCAGGTTTTATGAGTCAACCTTACCTCTGGCATTTCGGGACACTTGGGACTTTGCAGCACCGGCTCCCGATCCGGTCTTATCCAAGGCCGACCCCGGGGGTGGCGAAGCTAACTTGCCAATTTCGATGGACTTTGCGAACTACACGGTAGGACGTCTGTTTGACGATCGGCGAAACTATGACATGGGGCACCCCGGGCAACAAGCCGCTTTGGACCATATCCGGGGGACTATATGGGCACTTGGCTGGAGGGCGACTTCCTTTGCCGAACTTGATCGCGACATCGCCGAAGAAGCGTATCGGTATACAAGGGGAGACCGACCACGCATCGAGCGCTACGGTAAGAAGTACGGCTGGATTGGGCTCTACAAATATGTGGGGTTGTTCGACACACAACAATCTGCAATACGTCGTGATCAGACTTTTGCAGCGACCGTAATCGATCCAACATTTCCGGAGCAACCTTCGGTTGATGGAGAACAGACTCTTCGACTTGCCTGGCTATCTCCATCAGTCGCCAACGCAGAGAAATGGGCTATCGAAACCACAACAGTGTTACCAGACACGGTCTTTGTTCGAAAACAGATTGGAGTTCATAAAGGCCCATGGGTCGCCGTGCACGGGTTTCTTGTGGCTGTAGATAAGGATCTCGCGCGTCAGGTATGGACATTTCTTACCGCGCTCGTGACTCCCCATTCGACGGCAGATCGTCTCGTCAATGCAATGGAACGTGGTATTCAGCCGTCGGTGTGTCGTGATGTACCTCAAGAGTTTTACACTTTTGCAGGAGAGATTCCTTGGCATCCGTGTTTTGGGCAGCGGATATTTGAGAACTCCGACGGGGACAATCCGTATGAGGAGGTCGTTTGTGTCGATAATCATAAAATCATCGTTGAGGTACTTGCTCATCAGTACGTGTGGGAGAGATCCCAAGGAGAAACTGGTCGAGTGGGCAGAGCGCTCGTACCTTCTCGACAGCTCTCACAGTTTTTCGGACTCGTTGGTGTACCGCAGCGGTTCGATCAGTATCTGCCCGACGGCACACCAGCCACCATCACCCTGAGCGGCGTCGATGGATTAGAGGGAGACATTCTTTATGTTCGCGAAGATCTGCTTCGACATTACGTTGGAGATCGCACTGTCGTTTGGCACGCGTTTGGTGACCGCGAGTTACGACCGTTTCCAACGTCGCCAGAGCAATCGTTTATTGAGGCAGCACGACAACAAAAGACCGAGTGGCGCCAGGTGTTGACTGAGGCAGGCCTTCGTGATTTGTTCGAACATTTCGTTGCGCAGCCGACAAAAAAGCAGGTAACTAAACGAGGGGCCAAACCAAGAAGGTCGCAAAAAGGCCGTAAGCAATTCGGTACAACAACAAACAAGCGGTCCAACAAGAGGTCGTGAGTACTTCTCCCACTACTGTGCAATTCTGCGTTGTCACATTCCGTGACGATCCATACCATTCGGACGCGAGCAAGTTTTAAACCCACCGGTAGCTGCCTAAATCAAGGTAACGGGGAAACATGGAGCCCCCTATGTCTGCGAA
>JBKCTR010000861.1:0-4947 GCA_046318755.1 Planctomycetaceae bacterium | reverse complement strand
CCTTCTCGGAGGGCTCCAGAAAGCTCGATTCGAGGCTGTTCCGCTGCAGGGTGTAGGCGTCGTGCCGGGGGAGGGGCAGTGCGCCCAGGCTCTCACGCAGGTTGTCGTTCACGTAGCCGCCGAAGTAGGCGGGGTCGTCGGAATGCACACTGGCCCGCAACCCGGCCCCCAGCAGCCGGGGAAGATTGTGCTGGGCCAACGTGTCAAACACCCGCAGCTTCACATTCGACAGCGGGCAGACCGTCAGCGGGATCCGGTCGCGCACCAGCCGGTCGACCAGCACCGGATCTTCCAGACAGCGCACCCCCAGATCGATCCGTTCCGCCCGCAGCGCCTCCAGGGCCCCGGTCACGTAGGCCGGGGGACCTTCCTCCCCGGCGTGGGCCACCACATGCAGCCCCAGCGACCGGCACCGGGCGAAGACCTCGGTGAATTTCTCAGGGGGATTGTCCCGCTCCCCCGAGTCGAGCCCCACCCCAATGAAATGCTCCCGATAGGGAAGCGCCTGCTCCAAGGTCTCGAACGCCTCGCGCGGCGTGAGGTGCCTCAGGAAACACAGGATGAGCGCCGCCGACAGACCCCACTCGCCCCGCGCCCGCTCGATCGCCCGCGTCAGTCCCCGGACCACGGTCTCGAAGGCAACCCCCCGGCTGGTGTGGGTCTGCGGATCAAAAAAGATCTCGGCCCGCACCACGTGGTCGGCCCGGGCCCGTTGCAGGTAGGCCCATGCCAGATCGTGGAAATCGTCTTCCGTCCGCAGCACGGCCGCCGCCGTGTAATAGATGTCCAGAAAACTCTGCAGATCCCGAAAGCGGTACGCCTGCCGCATTGCTTCGGGGGTGGCGAAGGGCAACGGCACCCCGTTCCGCCGCCCCAGCTCGAAGGCCAATTCCGGCTCGAGCGTCCCCTCGATGTGCAGATGCAGCTCGGCCTTGGGAGCCCGGGCGACCAGGTCGGCGAGGTTGGCCAACGCCTCGGTGCTGCTCGATTGGGACATGACGCGTTTTTTCGAAAGAGACCCGCGCGGCGGGTGCGGCCCGCTCCCATCGGAAACGGCGGGAACGCCTGGTGTGCTCTGCAGAACCATTCGCCTGTCTCGGGACACCGCGCACTGCCTGATTCAAGGTACCCACCAGATTCCCCTTTTACACTCACCCCCCCAGCCCCCTGTCGCAGAAACCCGGCCGGCGGTCGGCCTCCCGCGTGGACCAGGCGGCTTGGTTTGTGGCCACAGCGACCTCGACCGCCTTGAAACGTCTCCCGCTCCGGCGAATCTCTCGAGGCCCCCGGGCCACCCCCGCTCGCATCGCCCGGCCCAGCCCCGGCGGCCATCACCCCCAAACGCCCACCAACTCGGCCCGGACCTTGAGGCGACCGCCCGCCACGACGCGAACATGGCGATCCTCTGCCGGGACATGACCCCCCCCCGGGGGGTTGCCGCGGTGATGGACTCGCCCCGCGCCGGCTTCATATACTGATGTGACGTGCTTGCGTCTTCGGCCCGGCTCGTGGTCTCACCGCTGATCGCAGTTCACCCATGCCACCTCCCGACCAACCCGAGTCCGACTCCTCCGGCGATGACGCCACACGGCCCTATCCCGGCCCCGAGGGAACGTCTCAGCAAGTCAAGAAGATTGGCCGATATGCCATCGTCAAGAAGCTGGGTCAGGGGGGCATGGGGGCGGTGTACCTGGCCCAGGACGAGCAGTTGAAACGCCAGGTGGCTCTGAAGGTTCTGCCGCGAGACAAGGCCGAGAACCCCACGCTGGTCCGGCGGTTCAAGTCAGAAGCCCAGGCGGCCGCCCACCTCGACCATCCCAACATCATCGCCGTGCATGACGCCGGTGAGGCGAACGGATACCTCTACATCGCGTTGGAGTTTGTCGACGGGACCGACCTCGCGAACATGGTCTCGAAGCGGGGCGTGCTGCCGGTCAAGCGCTCGATCGAGGTCATCAAACAGGCCGCCCAGGCGTTGCAGCATGCCTCGGAGCACAAGATTGTTCACCGCGACATCAAGCCCGCCAACCTGATGATCCGGCGCGATGGCGTGGTGAAGCTGGCCGACATGGGCCTGGCCCGCATTGTCGACGAGGGAGCCGATACCTCGATCACCCGCACGGGAACCACCGTGGGGACGGTCGATTACATGTCTCCCGAACAGGCCCGCGACAGCAAGGCGGCCGACATCCGCAGCGACATCTACTCGCTCGGCTGCGCGTGGTACTACCTGCTGACGGGGGGCCCTCCGTTTCCGGAAGGAGGGGTCACCAACAAACTGCACGCCCACTTCAAGACCCCGTTCCCCGACCCCCGCGACAAGAATCCTCAGGTCCCCGAGGCGGTCTCCGCGGTGATGCGCCGGATGACCGAGAAAGACCCCAACCGGCGTTACCAGACCCCGGCGGAACTCATCGCCGATCTGCAGGAGGTGCAGGACGGCGGCGATCGGGTCAGCAGCCAGATCCTCTCAGACACCCCCACTCCCGCCGCCAGTACCAGAAAGAAGCCGAAGCGGGGGGGCCGAGCGGCCGAGCCCGACGAAATCCCCGCCGGGGAAACGGTCGACGAACTCGCTTCCCCCACCCGCCGTCGGCGGAACATCCCGGCCTCACAGATGCCGGTGAACATCAGCGGTTCCCCGGGCAGCGCACGGCAAGAGGGGCTGGCGGAGTGGAAGAGCAAGCTGTCGTTCTACGGAACGGCGGCGGTCGTACTGCTGGCGCTGCTCTCGGGCATCACCTGGCTCGCGATGCAGATGAACCGCACCATCGACACCAATGATCCCACGCTCACCGAAGAGCAGTTGGCCAAGTCGCGCGAGGCACTGGCCAAGGGAAAAACCATCACCGGTTCGGGCGAGGCCCCAGGGACCAATCCCGAGTCGCAACCGCCCCCCGGCCAGGTGGAAGACAAAAACCGTCGTGTGGGAGACGAGGCGGCGGAAGGGCCCACTCAAGTCGTGGGGGCCTCCCAGGCGGTCGACACCTCCCCGGGCAGCAAGCAGGTGGGTGGGGGAGCCGACAGCGAATTCTTCAGCGGGGGTGCGGGCAAGGGGCCTGGAGGAGCCGGGGCGAACCGCCGCCAGCGCGAAGAACGGGCCGCCCGTCCCCGCTGGGCCCGCGAACCCATCCAGGTCCCCAACCGGCAATTGGTGGTCGATCCCGCCTCCAGCCAGCCCGACACCTTTCGCAGTGTCAACCAGGCGCTCGACAGCCTGCCTGCCGACGGGGCCCGCATTCTGCTCACCGGGCCCGGCCCGTTTCCCGTGAAGCCCACCCGCGTCGAGAGTCGGGGCCGCGTCCTCATCGAGGCGGTCCGCCCCGAAGACCGCCCCCTGCTGGTGCTGCTGGAACCCGAAGGCCCCGCCGTCCACGCCCTGCTGGAATTCTTCAACACGTCGTTGGAACTGCAGAATGTCCACTTCGCGGCCACCGTCACCGACTACGCCACCAGCCCCAACGACAGCTTCCTGCACGTGGTGGGGGGCGACCTCATTGCCCGGGGCTGCTCATTCTCGGCCCGGGGCGTTCCCCTCCAAAGCATGGCCGCCCTGCGCATCTCGGCCGGCGACGCCCCCCCGCCAGTCCTCCCCGCCGCACCCGCCACGGTCGGCAAACCCAAGTCGGCCAAAGACAAATCCGCAGCCAACGATGACCTCCCCCGCCAGAAGATCTTCCTCACCGACTGCCTGGTGCGGGGAGACAAACTCTCGGCCATCTGGTCCGAAACACCCCTGGCCGACGTGGTGCTCGCCAACACCCTGCTCATCGCGGGCCAAGCCCCGGCCCTCCACCTCGATGCCGGACCCGCCACCCCCGAACTGGTCCGGCAACGGCTGACGGTGGTGGCCAGCACCGTGGTCTCGAACCTGACCGCCGTCGATTACACGGCTCCCGAGCTCGAAGACTGGAAGTGCGCGGTCACCACGGTCAACTCGCTGTTCGGTTCGCCGGCGGGGGAACCGGGCTCGACGCTGTTCCACCTCTCGGCCGCCCCCCAGGGGGAGGGGCGTTCGTCCCTGGGTCAGAAACTCACCTGGACCAGCACCACCAGCACCGCCCCCGGTTGGAAAATGCTGGCGAAACTGGTGCAGCCGGGCCAGGCCGACACCAACCTCGCCACCAGCCTCACCCAGTGGAATCTGCTGTTCGGGCAAGATTCGGGGGCGACTGACAAATCGTTCCCTCTGCGGGGCTGGCCCACCACGCCGCTGAATCCCCCCTGGGAACTGCCGGTCTCCCTCCTGGACCGCGACACGCTGCGCCAGGTGGGGGTCGACCTCGAAGTGGCGGGCGGGGGGCCTCCCGGCTGTGCGGTCGGCAATCTGTCGGCCCCTTCGCTGGTGGAACTCGACGCGGTCGCCATCCAGGGGCGCCGGCCCGTCGCCCCCCCCGGCCTGCTGGGGGGCGGGGGTGTCTCGGGGACCATCAAGGTCGATCTCAACAAACAGGACCTGGGAGCGGTGCTGGCCAGTGCGCAGTTGGCCAACGGCACCACCGTCATCGCCAGCGGGCAGGGGCTGTGTCAGACCAGCCCCATCACCATTCGCCAGGCGTGGATCCGGCTGAAATTCGTGCAGATGCCGGGCAAGCCCCTGGTGCTGGTCCCCCGCGACCGCCGCCAGGCGGGGGGCGAGACCGACACGCTGATCACCGTCACTCAAGGAGGGCTCGACCTGCAGGGGGCCGCCCTGAACATCGCCCCGCCCGGCTACCGGGGCGCGTTACCGCGGTGGCTGATCTCGGCCTTCGATTCCGACCTGGTGCTGCGCAACTGCCGGCTGCAGGGCTCGTTGAATGATCCGGGCAACCAGCGCAAGGGGCTGGTGCAGTTCCGCCGCCTCGACACCTCCACCGCCCCCAAAGTGCGTCCCTTCTCGTCAGAAACGCTGGCCTATCTCTGGCTGGAGGATTGCCAGTTGGTGGGGAATGGACGGCTGATTGA
>JBKCTR010000860.1:0-2011 GCA_046318755.1 Planctomycetaceae bacterium | reverse complement strand
CAATGAAGACGCCGGTTTTCCGGTGATCCTGGCGATGGTGGTGGGGAAGATCCAGCAGGATGAAAGGGTGGTGGGGCTGTACGAAGAGCGCATCCTGCATCATCCCCTCGATCTCTCGATTGCCGTCCAGGCGACGTTCATCCGCGAAACCATCCGATTCTGGGAACAGTCCGTTTCGCGGTCCGAATCGCGCTGAACGACATCGCGGGCGTGACTCGCGGCGGCTGGTCGAAAGGGTGATGAGATGGCCTGGCGCTGGTCAACGACCGAGTGCTGGCGAGCTTCGGACACCGCGCCGCCCCCTTCGGGCAGAGTCTTGCTCCTTCCGTTGACGACTCAACGGAATCGCCAGCCCCTCATCCATCCCGCCGATCGGGCTGTTCGGACCAACACTCAATTCCAAAAAAATTGCTGTCACAGTTTGTCGAGGGCTGCGCTGAGATATTGGGGCGAGCACACCGTTCGCTGAATCGCTCCCCGTTCTGATCATCCGGCGACAACAATGTCATTTGTACAGACTCGATCACAAGGTGTGGCAGAGGACACCCACCTGAACGTCCAGAAGGCGTCGGGCGACGGCGCGTGTGCGACCGTGAACGAGCGGCCTTTTGAATGGAGTCTGCAGGAGGGAGTGCTGGTGATTTCCTTCACACTCCGCCGTCTGGTTGATGATGCCATTTTGGACAGTACTTTTCAGCAGTTGAACGTCCTGCTCAACGCGACAGGCCGCTCGCTGATGCTGCTCGACTTCTCCGCCGTGCGGCTGCTGGGAACCACAGCCCTGGGACGGCTCATCACGCTGGAACAACAGCTGAAGTCGCGCCGCGGCCAATTGCAACTGTGCGGCCTGTGCGTTGAGATTCGGCCGATTTTTCAGATTACCCGCCTGGACCAATACTTCCGCATCCACTCGTCTGTGGACGAGGGGCTGCGCGACTTTTGAACGGACCTGTCGTCCCCTGTACCGCCTTCTCTTCCAACCCGCCCGCTGTCCCACCGCTTTCTGCACTCCCCCACCGCCCACCAGCTCTCGCGCTCACCCTGCCGGTCATTGTCTTGGGACGACACACTTCCCGCGCCCTGGCCGATAAAGCTTTCCCCAACCCCAACCCGCCGCCCGCCTCGGCATTCCGCGTTGTTCCGATCGCTGGCCGGCCCAGGATGCCGCATCCGCCGACATTCGGGGCCGTCCGGGTTCCCACCGCTCTTCCAACACGCCCGACCACGCCGTGTGGGCCGGCCAAGTTTGTCAAAAAGCGGAGGTACTCCCTGACTTCTGGAGGTGGGAACCTGTCCTCCACCTTTGCGCATCTCGCTTTTTTTCAGGAGCGAGTGTTGCGCCACTCCGATTCCTGCGCTGACCTTTGTGCGATGGCACATTCTGTGACCATCCATCACTCCCTTCAGCCTGGAGTCTTCTCATGTTCGGTTCTCGATCACACTTCCGTCGCCGTGTCGTTTCTCAATCTGTGTCCCAGCCTGTGCAGGCTCTCGAACAGCGGGTGGTGCTGTCGGGAGGGCTGCTCGGCGGAATCGCCAAACCGGTCAAGTCCCAGGCGGCCCAACAGGCCGTGGGGGCGATCCAGGTGAAGTGGCCCTCTCCCGCTGAACAGGCCCGCCTCGCCGGATCGCAAGATTCCCTCAAGACCGATCCCCGCACAGCCACCTTTCCACGCGACGGGGCGACGATCGAAAACGTCCCCGAGTCATCGATTGGTTCGCCCGCCCAAATTCCCGATCCCTTCGGTCTTCTGCCCGAGCGAAACTCCCAAACCACTGGAAATGGTCAGTTCGATCCAGCACGTTTCGGGCTTCCCGGAGCCGATTTCGGCAGTGATTCGGAGTTTCTCAAGCGATTGGGAGGGATGGTTCCCCGAAATCAACATCGCCAGGGAGGCGACGCCGGGGCGTTTGCAGGCACCCTGACCACGGATCCGGCACAACTGCTGGAACAGGCAGGAAGCTCGCTCAACGCCGACCATTCCACCTCGGATGGAAATGGAACAGTCAA
>JBKCTR010000859.1:0-12293 GCA_046318755.1 Planctomycetaceae bacterium | reverse complement strand
GCCCCGGCGAGCAGGCCCACGCGAAGGCGCGGAGGGGCGAACACAGCGAGGGAACTCATGGTGTCAGCCTCCTGCGGCGGCTGCCAGCCGCTGTTCGAGTTGCTCGAGACGTTTCTCGAGATCGCGGATCTGCCTGCGCATCTCGGGGGTCCGGGCGGTGGCCATGACGATCTTCAACTCTTCCATCTCCGGCCGGGCCGGGATGCCGACGTGAGTCTCGCCGGCGGGAATGTCCCGGTGTACCCCGGCTTTGGCTCCCACAGTGGCCCCCTGCCCGAGGTGCACGTGATCGGCGGTCCCCACCTGCCCGCCAAGCAGCACATAGTCTCCGGTGCTGCACGAACCCGCCATGCCCACTTGCGAAGCGAACACGTTGTGCCGGCCGATCTCGCAGTTGTGTCCAATCATCACGAGGTTGTCGAGCTTTGTCCCGGCCCCGACGACGGTCGGTCCGATCATGCCCCGATCGACCGTCGTATTCGCGCCGATTTCAACATCATCCTCGACACGCACGCTCCCCAGTTGCGGAATCTTATCGAAACGGCCATTCCGGAAGCGGTAGCCAAACCCGTCCGCCCCGAGCACCACCCCGGCATGCAGAATGACCCGGCTGCCGACCGTCACGCCGTAGTAGAGGACCACGTGCGGGTACAGCACGCAGTCGTCTCCCACGGTGCAGTCGGGACCGATGTAGACTCCGGGATACAGCAGGCAGCGGGCCCCCACGCGGGCGCCGGCGTCAATCACCACACCAGGATAGATCTGGGTGTCGGTCCCCACGGCGGCCGAGGGGTCGATGTGGGCCTGGGGCGAAACACCCACCCGCGGCGGGGCGGGTTGCGGACGGAATTCCCTGAGGATCGTCAGGAAGGCGTCGAGAGGATCGGCGACCGCCACGAGACTGGTGGCCAGACCTTCGGAGGTGAGGGAGGCGGCCAGCTCGTCGGCCTGCTGTTCCGGCACCAGACAGGCCCCAGCGGCCGACTTCCGCAGCAGTTTGCAGTTCTTATCGTCGGCGGCGAAGGTGATCTCATGAGCCCCGGCGCGGGTCAGTGGACCAGCGTCGTGAATCTCGAGTTCACCTTGGCCCAGCACGCGCCCTTTCACCAGCGCGGCAAGTTCCTTCACGGTGTGCATGGTCATGCGGTGGGATTCCTTTCCATCGGCGTTGTAGAACAGTGCTGGAATGGGGGCAAGATCAGTCCCCGTCGGCTGCCGCACCCCGGCACCCCGGCATCCCCTGGTCGTGGGCCACCGGGTCCGCCGGCTGGGGTCCCACCTCGGTCGACAGTCGGCTGACCCGGGGTCGGGCTTGATCAGAGCCCCTCGCCGGTGCTGTTTCTGAGACGGCACTGCTTCTGAGACGGTGCCGGGGAATTGGCCCAAGCGTCGGGTTGGTGGGATGGCAGCGCGGCACGTCGGATTCTGTTTGGTGGGAATCCCCAAGTTTGACTCAAGTTTTGGGGAAAACTGTGCTTGACCAAGTTCTGCCGGTTGCCCTATAAGCCGCGCTTCCCGTGCCTACGGATTGGCACAAAACAGGGGAAACTGTCCGGCCCCTTGGCAGGGGCGAACCAGAAGAAGGGAATCGACTCATGGCGGAAATGAACAGCCTGCCCCCGATGCCGGGTGTGCAAAAGCGCAATTGGACTCTGGCGATCGCTGGAACGGCGGCCGTGTTGCTGGCGGCCGGCGTGGCCATCCAGGTGATGAAGCCCACGGGAGCGCACTCGGAGGATGGCTCGGGCAAGGCCCCCGCCGCCCGTCCCGCGGGCAGCTCGGAAAAGGTTGTGGCCACCATCAAGACCGGCGGCTCGGTCGACAAGGTCACTTACGACGATCTCGCCAAGGAATGCGTCGCCCGGTATGGCGCCGAGATCCTCGACAACCTCATCAACCGGCGGATCATTCAGCAGGCCTGCGACCAGCACGGCATCACCGTCTCGGAAGCGGAGGTGAAGGGGGAGGTCAACCGCATCGCCAAGAAGTTCGGTCTCGACGAAGAGAACTGGCTGAAGATGCTGCAGGCCGAGCGGAACGTCACCCCGGCGCAATACTACAACGACATCATCTGGCCGATGCTGGCCCTGCGGAAACTGGCGGGGGAGACGGTTGAGATTTCGGACAAGGAACTCAAGCTGGCGTTCGACCGGAACTACGGACCCCGCGTGAAGGCGCGGGCGATTGTGCTCGACAATCCCCGTCGCGCTCGCGAAGTGCATGCCAAGGTGGTGGCGAATCCCGAAGATTTCGCCAAATACGTGACCGAGTACTCGATCGATCCCAACAGCCGGGCGCTGGGCGGGGTCATTCCCCCCATTCCGCGTCACGCCGGGAACGAGAAGCTGGAAGACGTGGTGTTCAAGCTGAAGGAAAACGAGATTTCGTCGGTGGTGCAGGTGGGGGTCAACCAGTACATGATCGTGCTGTGTGAAGGCCGCACCGAGCAGGTGGTGACCGAGATGACCTCGGACGTGGAGACGATGCTGCGGGACCAGTTGACCGAAGAGAAGGTGCAGCAGTCGGTCGCGAAGGTGTTCGAGAACCTGAAGGAGGGTGCCCGGGTCGAGAACATTCTGACCGGAACGGTGCAGGGAGGCGAGAAGAAGCCTGCCGCGGCCGCCCGCAACGGTGCCGTCAAGCCGGCGGCGGGAGCGGCCGGGAAGTCGGCGGGTGATGTGAAGGGTGTGAGCGGTGAGGTGGAAGGGAAGCCCGCACCCCGGGCCGCCGCCAAGCCCAAGGCCCCGGCCACGAAGTAACCCACGAATGCCACGAGTTTCAGGAATCATCCGGGGGGCAGCGATGGCTCCCGGGTGTCAGTGAGGCGTGGTCTCCCTCCCACGCTTCCTGCCTCTGCCACCAGCCCCGGTGCCTTCGGACCGCGCCGGGGCTGGCTGCGTTCTTTGGGGAGCGAGATGTGCCGGTCTGGCGGTTCCACAACCCCGATGGCTCCGCGAGTTGTAGTCGTGGTAGCGGATGGCAAGTTGACCTGGGCAACGCATCAGAGTTCAACACATTGGCGCGATCAATGGGCGAGCGCGTGATGTTTGGTGTTGGCGCCGGCGGTCCTTCGGCAGCTCTCAAATGCGCGTCAATACAAGTCGGTGGGGTTGAACCCGCAGAATTCAGGGCTGTATGAAACGACGTCGACCAGCTCTACGACTGCCCAGCATCCCCCCCCCCGCGGGTCGGTTACCAAGCCATCTCACCTGAGTGCATTGAAATCAGAGACAAAGGGTTGCCGGTGGCGGTTTCTCGGGAACACCAGTCAATAAACCAAGCATCCCAACAGCAATTCCTGGATCAAAGACCACCCCATCCGCGACAGTCGCAATAAACTTCCCCAATTTGTTGAAGGGGCAAAGGTCGATTCAATGCGCAATCCAATACGACCACATGCCAACATGCGAAGTCCAAATGTTCGCAGCGCACTTCACTCGCCACGCCAAATGATCTCGGAGAAAGAGACTTTGTCTCGTGAGGGAGAAAAGCGGAGTCTGGACGGTTTTGGTGTTGTCATACCTGCACCGCATATCTCGGTGCGAGCATTCTGCCAGAGGTGGGGATCCGACCACCGGGCATTTACGATCAATTCACCGATGATTGACACCCTGAATTCGAGATTTATAGAATTCCAACAATGGATGGGGAGGATTCCCTCCATTTTCTCTTGTCACCTAACTGGATCGGATGTCGCATGCGAACTCAATTTGTGACCGTATTTCTCTTCGTCTATGCGTGGCTTTCTGCCATTCCTGTCTTCGCGGGAATCATGGTTGGTGCTCAGTTCGCACCTGTTTCGAATCTGGATGCCCAGACAGACCTTGTTGGGATCAGCAATTCGAATTCTCTTTCTCTGACACAGCACGTGACCTACGCTGGGGCCACGCCCGACGACCCGGTTCAGGTCTTCCTCGGCGATGCATCGGTGACGGCCACCAGCGATCTCTTCCGGCTGGACACCCGGCTGGAATTGCAGAACTATCTGCGCAGCAATTACGTGTGGCAGACAGGAACGGGGTCCAATGGACAGCCCTACGACTTTGTCACAACTCCGGCCATTACCTATGTGACGGTCACCGACACGGTCACGATCACCGGGGGAGAAGGGGTCTACAGTCTGAATTACATCCTGGGGCTCGACGGACTGATCACTCTCGACAGTCCCGACGGATTGATGTCTGCCTATATCCAAATCTCGCTCGCCATTCCGGAGGGACAGGGGGGGACAAATACTTTCTTCAACTTCATGGCGGGAGATGAAATTCCCAGCCAAATTACGCTGAGCTACGACGACCTGCCGTTTGGTGGGCCGATCACCCCCACCCTGTCGATTTTTGCGATCGTTTTGCCAAGTCCCCTGTACGAAGTCGATCTGGCCGGACTGGGCAACACGCTGATCAACGGGACCGGACATGTGCAATTTGGCAGTACGATCACCCTCCAGCAGTTGACCGCGACTGACGCCAGTGGAGCGCTCATTCCCGGACTGAGCTTGTCCAGCGCGGAAGGCTTCGCCTACCCGACCGATCCGACAAATCTGGCGGCCGTGCCTGAACCCAACACACTGACTCTCCTCGCACCGCTGCTGCTGCTGGCGATTTTCAGGCTCCGTGGGAACTGCATGCGAACGCGGATCTTGAAAAACTGATCCTGATCCAGAAGCAAAACCAACATCCCGTCGGGAGGGAATGGCATCGTCTCACCAAGGTCTGACGCTCGGATGCCAAGTCCGCGATCGAGACGATGCCAGAAACGGTCCCGGTGGTTTTCATTGGCAGTCGCGCTGTGCGGCCCGGCCTGACCGGTTGGATTGCGGCTGGTCAGCGCAGGGCATTGTGCGGCCAAGCCTGTGAATTCAAGCAGCCCTTCGGTTCAGCTTTTTGCCCGTACGCCGTCCCGACGGGCATCGATGTTGTGTCCACTACATGCGGTTCGTCATCACTTTGAGCAGGTAGGAGACTATGTCGGACACCTGGTCGGCTGCGGTGAATCGCAGGGCCATGCCATTTTTCGCGTTCTGAATGGTATCCGTCGAAGAGGTTCGCAGAGGAGACACCGGGATGGGCCGCACATGTTTCGCCAACGGCCGCCACTCGAGATCGACCCCCTCAGGCCGTTTGGTATAGACCGAGACCGTTCCCTGGTCGGGCAGAATGATCTGGGCACACCCCGGCTCGTTGAATGACCACTCTTCGTCTGGAAACGCCCGCTCCACGGCATCCAACACCAGCACCACCACATCGGTCGGCCAGACAATCTGCGCGTCTGCTGGGAATCCGCGTCGCTTCTCATGCCATGCTCGGCCCAGCTTCTTCCACGGTGCCTCGTCGGCGATCGATTTGCCGGCGTCCGCCTGTCTTGGATCGTCGGCTCTCTCGGCCGCCCCCCCCTTCCTCCGCGGCTTGCTGGTCGCCGGGTCCTTCACCGGCTTGGGCACGTTTTCCGCCGGCCCAGATGCCGCCGATGGAGTTTGCGACGGGGTCCGGAAGTATGAGGCCGTTGTCGCGTTCGGCCGGGTTTTCTGGGGGGAGTCACCGGTCGGCATCCTTTCCGCCTTCCTTCCCGAATACACCTCCAGCGCCTTCGCCAAAAACTCGCGGAAGGCCGGGGTGTCGATCTCGCGCAGCCAGTGCACCGAAATTTCGATCTCTTGCCAGCCCGCTTCGAGACGCCGGACCTGCACCCGGTCGGCCCGGCCATACACGGGCACTTCGTCGATGTCGTCGAACGACGTCAGTCCCAGCGCCTGGTCGAGCCGTTCTTGCCGAAAGGGAGCCCCCGGCACCCGGAACTTCAACTTGAGGATCCATTCGTCCCCGGTCATCGCATGCAGGAACCAGTGCTTGCGCGGCTCGATGCCCCGCACGTCGACAATGCTGCGTTCCGACCAGTTGATGACAAACGCGCCATGCTCCTCAATCTGTCGGATCACCGCCGCGAGGGCTGCCCCTTCCCATCGGCACGGGGTTCCCACGTGGGTCTTGCGGGTTTCGAGGTGCCACCGACGGCCGTCAGTCTGCCACGGCATGCGGGTGCTCTTCCCCACCTCTTCGATTTCGAGGTCGCCGGCTTTCTTCCGGCTGACCGCCTTCGCATCGAACAATTCCAGCTCGGCCCGCAGATCGCGCTGTAGCAACGGGGCCAGCAGTTCCCCCGTGTAGGTGTGGCGGGGCCAGCGTGGGGTGTCGGCGACCTCTTCGGGCGTTCCCTCGGCCACCACCCAGCCCCCGTCGGCCCCCGCCTCGGGACCGATGTCGACAATCCAGTCGGCGGTCTTGATGACGTCGAGGTTGTGCTCGATGACCACCACGGTGTTCCCCAACTGCACGAGGCTGTGCAGCACCTTCAACAGCTTGCGGATGTCGTCGAAGTGCAGCCCCGTCGTGGGCTCATCGAGGATGTACAACGTGCGTCCCGTCTGGGGGCGGGCCAGTTCCGACGCCAGCTTCACCCGCTGTGCCTCGCCGCCCGACAGGGTCGCCGCCGATTGCCCCAGCGTGAGGTAGTCGAGCCCCACCGCACACAATGTCGACAAGATGGCCCGCACCTTGGGGATGTTGGCGAACAACTCGGCCGCCTGGCCAATCGACATCTCCAGCACGTCGGCAATCGAGTTGCCGTGGTAGGTGACCGCCAGCGTCTCGGCGTTGAACCGCTTCCCGCGGCAGTCGTCGCATGTGACCCAGACATCGGGCAGGAAGTGCATCTCGATCTTCTTCTGGCCATTCCCCTCGCACGCTTCGCAACGTCCTCCCGGCCGATTGAAGCTGAAACGGCCCGGGCGGAACCCGCGCAGCTTCGCCTCGGGCAGCCGGGCGAACAGCTCGCGGATGAGATCGAACACCCCGGTGTAGGTGGCGGGGTTCGACGCCGGTGTGGTGCCCAAGGGCTGCTGATCGACGGTGATCACCTTGTTGACCTTCTGCAGCCCCTTCAGCTCACGGTGCTTGCCGGGGGTCTCGCGGGCCCCGTGCAGCCGGCGGGCCACCACCCGGGCGAGGGTGTCTTCAATCAGCGAGCTCTTGCCCGAGCCCGAGACCCCGGTGATGCAGGTGAGTGTCCCCAAGGGAATTCGCAGGTCGATGTCGTGCAGGTTGTGGTGGGTGCAGCCCAGCAGCTCGAGCCAGCCCCCGCCGGGGGTTTCCGATTCTCCCGGCCGACTTCCCACGGCCAGTCGGCGTTCGGTGGGAATGGCGATCTGCTCGCGTCCCGCGAGAAACTTGCCGGTCAGTGAGGTGGCGGACTTTTTGAGTTCCCGCGGAGCACCCTGCCCCACAATCGTCCCGCCGAACCGGCCGGCACCCGGACCGAAGTCATACAACCGGTCGGCTGCGTCGAGCACCTCGCGATCATGCTCGACCAGAACCACCGTGTTCCCCAGGTCGCGCAGTTGTCGCAACGCCTTGAGCAGTCGGCCGTTGTCGCGGGGATGCAGCCCAATCGTCGGCTCATCGAGCACGTACAGCACCCCGGTGAGCGACCGGCCCACCTGCCCGGCCAGGCGGATCCGCTGGCTTTCGCCCCCCGACAACGTCGGCATCGTGCGCGACAGCGTCAGGTAGTGCAGCCCCACATCGACCAGAAAACCGAGCCGGCCCATCACCTCGCGCAGCAGATCTCCCGCGATCTTCTTCTCGGACGGTTTCAGCTTGATCCCCTTGAGGAATTCCAGGCATTCCCCCAACGGCAGCTCCACCACCTCCTGCAATGTCCGGTCGGCAAACCGCACGGCCGCCGCGTCGGCACGCAGCCGGCTTCCCTGGCACCCCGGGCAGGGAACCTCCCCCACATGCTGCGCCAGGCGTTGCGCGAACTGGAAGGAAATGCGGCTGAGGTCGTCGAGTACGGGGTAGAGACCTTTGTACTGCACCGCGAACCCGGGCTCGGACGATTGGGGGGCGGGGGGGACCTCGATCCAGCGGTCCCCCGTGCCGAAGAGGATGATGCGCTTGTGCCGGGCGTCGAGCCGTTCGAACGGTACATCCAACGGCACGTTCATCGCCTGCCCCACCGCCGCCAGCAGCCGCGAAAACAGCCGGTTCTTCCGCGGATCGGGCCAGGCGGTCACCACCCCCTCGGCCAGTGTGCGGTGCGGCTCTCCGACCAGGGCCGAGAGATCGGTTCCCTGCTGCGTCCCCAACCCCTCACAGGTGCCGCACCACCCCAGCACGCTGTTGAACGAGAAGTTGTTGGGAGACAGGGCCTCGTAGCTCTGCCCGCAGCGGTGGCAGGCCCGATGCAGGCTGTAAGTGTCGATCTGCCAGTCGGTCTCGTCGCGCTGATCGTCGATCAGCGCGGTCTTCAGCACCCCCCGGCCCAGGTCGAGCGCTTTCTCGACCGATTCCGCCAGGCGTTTCCTAACTCCCGGCCCGAGGGTGATCCGGTCGATCACAATTTCGACCTGGTGTCGGCTGCGGCGGTCGAGATCGGGCACCTCGTCGAGGGTGGTTGTCTCGCCATTCACCCGCACGCGCCGCCACCCCTGCCCGCGCAGCCGGTCCCACAGACGGTCGTACGAATCCCCCACCGCCACCTCCTGTGGCGCGAGAATCAAGAGCCGGCTTTGCGCAGGACGGGCCAGCAGTTGCTCGATCACCTGATCGGTGGTCTGCGTGGCGACCGGCAGATCACACTGGGGACAATACGGTTGCCCCAAGCGGGCGAACAGAATCCGCAGGTAGTCGTAAATCTCGGTCACCGTGCCCACGGTGGAGCGGGGGGTGTTCCCCACGGTCTTCTGCTCGATGGCGATCGCGGGAGAAAGCCCGCTCACGTGTTCGACCCGCGGCTTGGGCATCTGTCCCAGAAACTGCCGGGCGTAGGCCGAGAGCGACTCGACATACCGCCGCTGCCCCTCGGCATACAGCGTGTCCATCGCCAGCGAACTCTTCCCCGAGCCACTCGGGCCGCAGAAGACACTCATCTGGTGCCGGGGCAGCTCGATGTCGACATTCTGCAGGTTGTGCTGGCTGGCCCCCTGCACGACGATCGGTCGTGAGACGTCGAAGGGAGCGGGACGGCGTCCCTGGGTAGTGGGCAGGGGGCGAGCCTTGGCGGCGCGCGTCTTGGGGTTCGCCCTCTCGGCATCGCTCTGCAGCAGCTTCCGCAGTGCCCGCCCGGTGTGCGAGATCTCGCACTCGGCGATGGTCTCGGGAATGCCCGCCGCCAGCACGCAGCCCCCCCCGGCTCCCCCTTCGGGACCCATGTCGATCACCCAGTCGGCCGTCTTGATGACGTCGAGGTTGTGCTCGACCACCAGTACGGTGTTTCCCAGGTCGACCAGCCCGTGCAGCACTTCCAGCAGTTTTTTCACATCGGCGAAGTGCAGGCCGGTCGTCGGTTCGTCGAGCAGGTAGATCGTTCGTCCGGTCGACCGCTTCCCCAGTTCGCGCGCCAGCTTGACCCGCTGCGCCTCACCCCCCGAGAGGGTCGGCGACGGCTGCCCCAGCTTGAGGTAATCGAGACCCACGTCGTGCAGGGTCTGCAGCAGCTTGGCGATGGGGGCCACGTTCTCGAAGTGCTTCAGCGCCTGCTGCACATCCATGTCGAGCACTTCGGCGATGTTCTTCCCCTTGAACCGCACATCGAGGGTCTCGTGTTTGAAGCGGGCCCCATTGCAGACGGGGCAGGTGATCCACACATCGGCCAGGAAGTCCATTTCGAGCCGGTTCGACCCGTTGCCATCACACGCCTCGCAGCGCCCCATCTCGACGTTGAAGCTGAACCGCCCCGGGGCCCAGCCGCGCAGACGCGACTCGGGCAGATCGGCATACAGGTCGCGGATCAGGTCGAAGAGCTTGACGTAGGTGGCCGGGTTGGAGCGGGGCGTTCGTCCAATGGGCGATTGGTCGATGTCGATCGCCTTGTCGAGATGATCGAGTCCCACCAGCTTTTCGAACTTCCCCGGGTTCCCCTCGCCGCCGTTCAGATCGCGATTGAGCGCCTCGAACAATATGTCGTTGACCAGCGAACTCTTCCCCGAGCCGCTGACCCCCGTCACGCAGACAAACGCCCCCAGGGGAATGCCGACATTCACCCCCTTGAGATTGTTGTGGGCCGCCCCGCGCACTTCGAGCGTTTTCTTGGGGTCGAGCGTGCGGCGCTGGGGCCGCGCGATGCGGTCGCGGCCCGAGAGGAAGGCGCCGGTCACGCTGCGTTTCTCGGCGCAGATTGCCGCGAGGTCTCCCTGTGCGACCACCTCGCCCCCGCGCACGCCGGGCCCTGGGCCGAAATCGACGATGTGATCGGCCGCCCGCATCGTGTCTTCATCGTGCTCGACCACGATGACGGTGTTGCCCTGGTCGCGCAGATCGAGCAGGCTGTCGAGCAGTTTGTCGTTGTCGCGGGGGTGCAGGCCGATGGAGGGTTCGTCCAGGATGTAGACCACCCCCACCAGGCCGCAGCCAATCTGGCCTGCCAGCCGGATGCGCTGGCTTTCGCCCCCCGAGAGGGTGGGGGCCGTGCGGTCCAGCGTGAGGTAATCGAGCCCGCACCGCAGCAGAAACCCGAGCCGGCCGCGGATCTCGCGAATCGCCTCCAGCGCGATCTGGGTCTGGGTCTCGTCGAGCACGAGGTCGGCGAAGAAGCGGTGTGCCTCGGCAATGGTCAGCCCGCACACCTCGGGCAGCGACTTGGCGACCGGGCCGGCCGCGGCGGCCAACGCGTCGCTCGGGGTTGGGGGAGCGGTCTTCCGGGCCCGGGAGGTCGCGCGGGGGGTGGATGGCCCGGCTTTCGCCTTCGACTTCTGCAGCGCCCGCGAAGTGCTGGCGGGGGCCGGGAGGTCGGCGGGGCGATCGGGCTCGAAGGTGCGGGCGGTGATCCGCACGGCACTCGCCTGGCGATTGAGCCGGGTGCCGTGGCAGGTGCTGCACTCGGCCATGTGCAGATATTTTTCGAGCTGCCGGCGGCGCATGGGGTTCTTGGCGACGCGATACGCCTCGAGCAGCTCGGGAATCACCCCGGGGAATGTACCGCCGTGTTTCCAGACGCCGCCGCGGTTGCGCCAGCCGAAGGTGATGTTCCGCTCACCGGTGCCGTACAGCAGCGAGTGCCGCACTTCGGGAAGCAGGTCGCGCCAGGGGGAGTACAGAATGCTCTCGTCGGGCAGTTTGTGATCGCGCTCGAGGGCGGCGGCGACCCCTTCGAAGATGTGCCGTCGCCAGCGCCCCATCTCCCGGAACGACCCCACCAGTGGGATGGCCCCTTTCGCGAAGGTGAGGGAGTCGTCGGGGATCAGCAGCGCGAGGTCGAAGTCGTAGCGCACGCCCAGGCCGTTGCAATCCCGGCACATTCCCTGCGGGCGGTTGAAGCTGAAGAGCTGCGGACTGGGGGGTTCGTAACTGAGCTGGCAGTGGGTGCAGGCGTAGCGCGTGCTGTAGAGCCGGTCGATCAGCACCGTCTCGGTGGCGGGGCTGCCGGATTTGGGGGCGGGGGCCCGGTCGGCCGAGGTTGTTCGCCGGGAGCTGCGGCTGGGAGGGGAGGGGGGAGCTGTCTGTTCGTCGTCGGAGCCGTCTGTGTCAGTGGCGTCTTCCCGGGCGCGCTCGGCCTCGGTGGCGATGATCAGGCTTCCCTGCCCCTGGCGCAGGCCCTGTTCGACGGCCTCGGAGAGGCGGGTGCGGATGCCGGGCCCGGCCTGCAGGCGATCGATCACCACGTCGATGGTGTGCCGCATTTGCCGGTCGAGGGTGGGGGCGTCGGAGAGGTTGACGATCCGGCCATCGACGCGGGCCCGCAGGTAGCCCTGTTTCAGCAGGTCTTCAAAGAGGTCGCGGTATTCCCCCTTTTGGCGTTGGATGAGGGGGGCGAGCACGACGAAGCGGGTCCCCTCGGGCAGCCGCAGCAGGGCTTCGAGAATCTGCTCGGAGGTTTGGGCGGTGATGGGGCGGTTGCACTCGGGGCAGAACCCCTGGCCGACGCGGGCGAAGAGGACGCGCAGATAGTCGTAGATCTCGGTGATGGTGCCGACGGTGCTGCGGGGGTTCCGGCCGCTGGTCTTCTGCTGGATGGAGATCGAGGGGGCCAACCCGGTGATGAGGTCGACCTCGGGTTTGGGCATCTGCCCGAGGAACTGGCGGGCGTAGCTGGAGAGTGATTCGACATACCGGCGTTGCCCCTCGGCATAGAGGGTGTCGAACGCGAGCGAGCTTTTGCCCGACCCGCTGACCCCCGTCATGGCGATCAGTTGGTTCCGGGGCAGGCGGACGTCGACACTGCGCAGATTGTGTTCGCGGGCCCCGCGGATGACGATGTCGGAATCGGGCATGGAATCTCAAACCCCCGGCCCGCACGCG
>JBKCTR010000858.1:0-6463 GCA_046318755.1 Planctomycetaceae bacterium | reverse complement strand
TGTCAAACCTTGGGGAGTGCCCGTACGATCGATGGTTGGTCTGGCCTCTGCCTGAAGAACCGTTGTTTCGCCCTCTCGTTTCACCCCGCTCGTGACCTCTTCCCCTTCCCAGGCGTCCGCACCCATCCAAGTTGGCATTATTGGCATGGGAACCGTGGGGACCGGTGTCGCCCGCGTGCTGACGGAATACCCCGAACGCCTTGCCCGGCGGGCCGGACGCCCCCTTCAACTTCGGCGGGCGGTCGTCCGGGACATCGCAAAACCGCGCGGAATCGAGTTGCCCCCGGGAACCATCACCGACCAGGTTTCGGCCGTCATCGACGATCCCGGAATCGACATCGCGGTCCACCTCGTGGGTGGAATCCATCCTGCGCGGGAGATTTTGCTGGATCTGTTGAAGGGAGGCAAAGACGTCGTCACCGCCAACAAGGCTCTGCTGTGCGAATGCGGTGAGGAATTGTTCACCACGGCCCGCAATCTGGGGCGGACCATTGCGTTTGAAGCCGCGGTCGCCGGGGGCATTCCCATCATCGCGACCGTCGCCCAGTCGCTGGCCGCCAATCAGATCACCTCGATCTCGGCCATTCTCAACGGCACCAGCAACTACATCCTGACTCAGATGCAGCGGGAAAACTGGGACTACTCCCAGGCCCTGCGCCAGGCACAGCAGTTGGGCTTCGCCGAAGCCGATCCGACCCTCGACGTCGATGGCAGCGATGCCGCCCAGAAACTGATTCTGCTGACTTGGCTGGCCTTTGGAGTACGGGCCCAACTCGCCGACGTGCATCGCCAGGGGATCGATCGGCTGGATCTGTCTGACCTGCGGTTTGCCGCGGAACTCGGCTACACCATCAAGTTGCTGGCGGTCGCCCGGTTGGTGAATCAGCAGATCCAACTGCATGTGCAGCCCACACTGGTCCGCCGCCAGACCCCGCTGGCACAGATCCATGGGCCCTTCAATGCCATTGGGCTGGTGGGAGATGTCGTGGGGGAGACGTGGTACTCAGGTCCGGGAGCCGGTCAAATGCCGACCGCCTCGGCGGTGGTTGCCGATCTCATCGACACAGTGGCGGGCCGCACGCGGATCAACTTCGAGCGGTTGGACCTGTGGCGTTCTCCCCCTCCCTTCTCGCTGCAGCCTTGTGAGAAGATCGAGAGTCGCTTCTACCTGCGATTCCAGGTCCTCGACCGGCCGCATGTGTTGGCCGACATTGCCGACATTCTGGGTCGGCACCAGATCAGCATCGCCTCGGTGATTCAACACGAACCACCCGAAGGTTCGGGTGACTCTTCGGTCGTCAGCACGGTCCCGCTGGTCATCATGACCCATCGCACGACCGAAGGCCAACTGCGGCACGCCGAGGTCGAACTGGCTCGCATCACCGCCATCACCCCGCCACACATCCGCCTGCCTGTTGCCGGCTGACCCTCCCCGACGGCTGTGCGGACACAATTGCTCCGGTCGTCTCTCAACGCCAGTTGCCATGAAGTTTGCGCTGATCATTCCCGACGGTTGTGCCGACGAGCCCCAGCCCTCGCTGGGCGGCCGGACCCCCCTGCAGGCGGCCCGCACTCCCCACATGGATGAAGTCGCCCGGCTGGGTGTGGTGGGTCGTGCCGACAATGTGCCCGTCTCGATGCCCTCGGGCAGCGACGTCGCCACCATGAGCCTGTTTGGCTACGACCCGCT
This sequence comes from Planctomycetaceae bacterium, assembly GCA_046318755.1. Lineage (GTDB taxonomy): Bacteria > Planctomycetota > Planctomycetia > Planctomycetales > Planctomycetaceae > UBA10511. Next base: position 4,773 of record JBKCTR010000858.1, on the reverse strand, counting down.
GGTGTTCCATACGGGACGGGCCCCACTCGAAGCGGCCGCCCAGGGGATTGCGCTGGGGGCCGACGACTGGGCCGTGCGGTGCAACTTCGTGACGATCACCGACGGTCTGATGCAAAGTTTCACAGCGGGGCAAATTCCCAATGAGCTGGCCCGTGAACTGATCGCTCTGCTGCAGCAGCAACTGGGGACGAGCGACTGGGAGTTTCACCCCGGGGTCAGTTACCGCAACCTGCTGATCCACCGCGGCGGGCGGCAATCGGCCCCTTTCGACAATGGCACACACACCACTCCGCCCCACGACCTGACCGACCAGCCGGTTGCCCCGGGGCTGCCCCGCGGGACCGGGGCCGATCTGCTGCTCGACTTCATGCGGCGCAGCGTGCCAATCCTGGCCACTCATCCCGGCAACCATGCCCGACCGCAGCCCGCGACGCAAATCTGGCTCTGGGGGCAGGGACGGCGACCCTCGCTGCAGAACTTTCAGGAACGCTTCGGCGTGACCGGGGCGATGATCACCGCAGTCGACCTGTTGCGCGGTTTGGCCGCCCTGCTGGGCTGGACCAACATTGTGGTCCCCGGGGCCACCGGCTATCTCGACACCGACTACGCCGCGAAGGGGCGTTATGCCATCGAGGCCCTGCATCGGCACGATTTCGTGGTGGTGCACGTGGAGGCGACCGACGAGGCATCGCACGAAGGACATGTCGACCAGAAGATTGAGGCGCTCGAGCGGATCGACCGCGACATCGTGGGCCCCGTGCTGGCTCACCTGCGACAGCAGGGAGACTACCGGTTGCTGGTCAGTCCCGATCATCCCACGTTTCTGCGCACCAAGACCCACAGCCATGGGTTTGTTCCCTTCGCGATGTGTGGCCGGGGAATCGCCGCGGGCAGCGCCACGGCGTATGATGAGGTGGAGGCGTCCCGGGGTCGTCTGGAGTTCCGCCAGGGCTGCGACCTGATGCCGCGGTTTTTGGCCGCTGAACCGATTTCCGGTTGACCCCCCCCTGCTCTTCGCGCGTTTCCCCCGACCTCGCCCGACATGTCCACACGTCCCGCCGAACCGGCTTCTGCTTCCTCCGCCCCGGCGGCCGCCCGCCCGATGACCGTTCCCCGATTCGTCCAGGCCAAGCAGCAGGGACGCCGGCTGACCGTCTTGACGGCGTACGATCATCTTTGGGCGGGACTGCTCGATGAGGCGGGAGTCGACGCGATCCTCGTGGGGGACAGCCTCGCGATGGTGGTGCAGGGGAAGTCGACCACGTTGCCGGTCACTCTGGAGCAGATGATTTACCATGGCGAACTGGTCGTCCGGGCGGTGAAGCGGGCGTTGGTGATTGTCGACCTTCCCTTTCTGTCTTTTCATGTCAGCATCGAAGACACGTTGCGGAACGCCGGCCGGGTGCTGAAGGAGACGGGAGCCAGCGCAGTCAAGCTCGAGTGCGGGGCAAAACAGGCCGACACCATCAAGGCCCTGACCGACGCCGACATTCCAGTGATGGCCCACGTGGGGCTGCGACCACAGAGCGTGTTGCAACTGGGGGGTTACCGCATCCAGCGCGACGCCGAGCGGCTGCTGAATGATGCCCGCGCGGCCGAGCAGGCGGGGGCTTTCAGCCTGGTCCTCGAGTGCATCCCCGGTCCCATCGCCGCCCAGATCACCCGCGAGGTGAAGATCCCCACCATTGGCATCGGCGCCGGCCCCGATTGCGATGGCCAGGTCCTGGTCACTCCCGACCTGTTGGGGCTGACTCCCGGCACTCCCCCGAAGTTTGTCAAGCAATTCACCCAGTTGCGGACGATCGCGTCACAGGCGATCGGGCAATACCTCGCGGAAGTCCGCGACGGAACCTACCCGGACGAAGCGCACACCCACACCTGAATCCGGCGACTTGTCGCCCGTTGCCAACGGGGGTGTTCTCCGGTTCCGACCGTTCCCCCGTCGTCGCCACTCCCCACAATCCATCGAGTGGCGCCTCGCGGCGAACGGGGGTTCAAAAGTGGACCCGTACCATCGTGAAGTCGTCATCCAGACTGCTGTTCCCCAGTGCCGTCTGGCAGTGATGAAACCAATCGGTCAAAACGCTCGTTTCCGGCGGTGATTGCCCCAGAAAATCCAGCAATTCCTGTTCGGCCATCATGGTGCCGTCGGTCTTGCGGATTTCAAAACAGCCATCGGTCACAATGAACAATTGGGCCGGCCCGGGAAGGGTGATGACGTGCGTGTCATACTCCGCGTCGTCAAAGGCACCAATCATCAGTCCGCTGGCATCGAGCCTCTGCGCGGCGACCCCGCCGTCGGTCGGACGGGTCAACACGGGTGGGGGATGCCCCGCGGCAGAGTACTTCAGCGTGCGGGCGGAGGCCTGCCACACGCCGTACCAAATGGTGAAGTACAACCCATTCTGACGTTCCATGGGGAACATGCGGTTGAGGGCGACCAATACCTCGGCGGGATTCCGCAGCTCGGTGGCAGGCAACGAGCCGGTCCGAATGATGTTGATGGCCGCCGCCGACAGCAGCGACGACCCCACCCCGTGCCCGCACACATCCAGCAGGTACAGGGCGAGGTGGTCGTCATCGAGCCAGTGATAGCCGAGGGCATCGCCCCCCTGTTCGGAACACGACTGATGGAACCAGTCGATCGCCACGGGTGCCCGCAGAGGCTCGGGAAACAACGATCGCAGGTACGCTTCGGCATCGTGCAATTCCCGCGACAGCCGTTTTTGCGTCCGCTCAATCTCGGCCAGATGCTGGCGCTCGGTGTCGCGGAGACGTTTCTTCTCGAGGCAGGCGTTGATGCGGGCCCGCAGCAGCGTGGGATTGAACGGCTTGGGGAGATAATCTTCGGCCCCCGCCTCGATGCAACGAATCACCGTATCGAGTTCGTCGAGGGCCGAGATCATGATGACCGGAATGTTCCTGAGAGCTTCATCCTGCTTCATGGCCAGCAGGGTCTCGTAGCCATCCTTGCGGGGCATCTGCACGTCCAGCAGGACCAGATCGAACGGCTCGGCGGCGAGGCGGTCGAGAGCCGCCAGGCCATCTTCGGCCAGACGTGTCGTCAGTCCACGGCGTTCCAGCCGGCGGGCGAGCACCTCGCGATTGGGGGCGCTGTCATCCACCACCAGGACCCGTCCCTGCAGCGGTTCGCGATCGGCCGGCTCATCCGGCTCGACCGGTGTCACCGCCACAGCAGTGCTGCCGGACACGTTCCCGGGGGCCTTGCCCCCGCTCACCCCAGCGGCAAGTCCGCCGTTCGCCGGCAGCGCGGCGGGCTTGATGCTCTGGGCCCCGAGATGCTGGTTGATGAGATCGAGCATCCGACGGGCCGCCTGCTGGATCTTGCGCAGATCGCTGACCGCGCCCTCTTGCCCGGCCGCCTGGGCATCCTCTTCCAGCATTTCGCCATAGCCGAGAATCTGGTTCAGCGGGGTGCGCAGATCATGGCGGATCTGGGCCCACTGGGCGTCGTCGGAGCGTTCTGTTGGCCGAGGCTCCCCGGGAGGCACGACGGTCGACTGATCCGACATCACACCGCCTCGGGCAAAAATTCGCGAATCTTCCCCAGCAGGCTGGTGAAGTCGACCGGCTTGGTGTCGTACTGGTCGCAACCAGCCGCCAGGCACTTTTCCCGATCTCCCGCCATCGCATGGGCCGTGAGGCCGATCACCGGGATCCTTCCGGTCTGTCCATCCGCCTTGATCTGCCGGGTCGCTTCCCAGCCATCGAGGACGGGAAGGTTCATATCCATGAGGATGAGATCGGGAAGCTCGGCCCGCGCCTTGGCGACTCCCTCGGCACCATCGACGGCGAGCAGCACGGTGAAGCCTTTGCGCTCCCGCCGGCGCGACCGCATGTCGCGATTCATCTCGTTGTCTTCCACCAGCAGAATCCGGGGCATCACCAATCCGCTTTCTCAGAGTTGACGGAGGGTGCGCCATGGCTGGCCCGGTGAACCCCACGCGTGACAAAGTATCGCCTGTTTCCGTCGATCTGATCAACCCTGCCGTCGGTCGATGTCGGACGGGTCCATCGACGCCGCCTCCGGGGGAGACGGCAGGGACGGGTGGTGGTGCTCGCGCAGGGCGCGGAGCTCTCCCAGCAATTCGTCTTTTCGCAGGCTTCCCTTCTGGCAGACCAGGACGACGTTGCGGCGCAGCAGACGCCGGTCCTCCTCGGTCAGATCCATCGCGGTCAGCACCACCACCGGCACCGACGAAAAATTGGGCATGCGCCGCAACTCGGCGAGGAACTGGAAGCCATCCATCTCGGGCATCATCAAATCGAGCAGGATCACCTCGGGACGACAGGCGGGCAGGGCCTCGAGCGCCCGCAATCCATTCTCGGCCTCGGTCACCTGCCAACCGTCGTCGCGCAGCATGCGCGAGACCAGGGCGCGGGTGGGGGGATCGTCCTCGACCACGAGGATCTGCGCCCGGTTCTCCACCTTCATCTGCTGCAACACCTGCCCCAGCCGCACGCGGTCGATCGGCTTCGAGAGAAATTCGACCGCCCCCAGCGACAGACCCAGATCGCGATTCTCGGTGCTCGAGATCAGCACCACCGGGATCTCGCTGGTCCGCGGATCTTCCTTGAGGGCGCTCAGCAGCGAGTAACCATCCATTCCCGGCATGATCACATCGACCGTGACCGCCAGCGGGTGCAGCGCACGTACCAATTCGAGTCCATCCCGGCCATTGCGGGCCGTCCGTACGTTGTAGCCTTCGCGAGTCAGAAACCGGTCCATCAGATCGAGCACCACCTGGTCGT
>JBKCTR010000857.1:0-2319 GCA_046318755.1 Planctomycetaceae bacterium | reverse complement strand
TGGTGATGGAACTGATCCCCTACATGCTGTCGGTCAGCCCTCTCGATTGCGAGGCGATCGACTACCTGATGGGATTCGACTACTCGTACCGTGGAAATCATGACGCCCTGGTGGCTGAAGCCTTGGGGGTGACTCCAGGGTTCGAGGGACTCCTCGCGATGCCTGGAGTGCAGCCCATCAACATCGAACCGTCGATGACCATTGCCCTCGACGAGACGTGTCGACTGCAGGCGCGGCTGCTGGTCGAGACCCGCACCACGGCCGCTCAGGTGCGACGCGGTGAGTTTCCCGAAGAACAGATCAGCGTGTACTTCACGATCCGGCAATATGGCAGCCTGCCGCCGGGCACCACGTATGAAGAGATCATTGCCCAACTGCGGGAACACAGCGAACGGCTGTTGAAGCGACAGATTGTCGACAATGTGCTCAAGCCCCTGGCTCAGGCCATTTCGACGAAGTAGTCGACACAACCGCCAACAACTCTTGGAGCAGTCGGGCGGGTGCGGGACGCATCGTTCGATTTGCCCCAAGGAGCTGCATCGCGCTCTTGTGCCGCAGCCAAGCGGCCAATGTGTGTCGGCCCCCATGGTGCTGGTCACTGTGTGGCTGGTCGCCGAGCACGGGGAGGTTCCCATCGCAAGGCAACAGCGGCGGTTCACTCCGCGGTGTTGTCGCACGTTGGGGCGTCGACATGTGCTTGGAGTGACCCCGGGGACCTGAGATCCCGGGGACCTGAGATCCCGGGGACCTGAGATCCCGGAGACTTGAGACGCCGGGGACTTGATCTCCAGCGGCCGTGATTTCCAGGGGCAGTGATTGCGACCTGCGAGTCGGGAACGGAGCCCGCCCCCAGAGGACGTCGCCAGCCGAATTCGCACTCCCTTTCGAACAGGAAATGACAGAGCCTCGGCCGGTTGTTGATGCAACTGGCCGAGGCTCTCGATCTTCTGGCTTGGGGCCGGGTCCCGGAGACTGGTTATCGAGCTCCGCCGCGAGGCTGGCCGCCAGGCGCCCCGCCACCCGGAGCTCCCCCGGGGAAGCCACCACCAGGAGGACCACCACCAGGAGGACCACCACCAGGCGCTCCACCCGGGAAGCCACCGCCGGGAGGGCCACCGCCCGGTGCGCCCCCCGGAGCGCCACCTGGGGGACCGCCGGGAAAACCGCCGCCGGGAGGTCCGCCAGGGAAACCGCCCCCACCGGGCCCACCGGCCGGAGGCTGACCGAAACTCTCTTCGCTCCCCTCGGCGTTCGAACCCTCAGCCCCGTCTTTGTCGAACGGATTTCCCGGACCGAACAGGTCGGGGCCACCAAAAGGGTTGCCTCCGGGCAGGCCTCCGCCCCCTCCGCCCCCCAACCCCTTGATCAGGTCGAGCGGATTGAATCCCCCACCTGCCCCGGGCATGCCTCCCTGGCCCTGCCCCAACATCTTCACGAACTCGCTGTTCATGAAGTTTTCGATCGCCGGCTTGATCGAGCCGGGGATGCGCAGCGAGGTGGTGAAAACCTGATTGTTGCGGTTGGCCTTCACGCTCTCCACGATCTGATCGAGAATCGGCAGGAATTCCCCCAGGCTGAACATCATCGCCATGGGCTGCAACTGCCCCTTCGATTCCACGAATTGCTGCTTGAGCTGCTGGAGCCCCGTTTGCGATTGCGCCGCGAATAGCTCGGCGGAGTTCCCATCGATGCAATTGACGTTCACCGCCAGATCGACATCTTGCGTCATATGCATCGATACGGACATTCCTTTGACCTTCCCCGAGAACGTGCTTGCGGCACCTGCCGGGGCCTGACCCGCAGCCGCCGCCTGGGCGGCGGGCGCATTCAGCATGCGTTCCAGACGGGCGGGATCCTTCGGCAAAAAGGCAAACACCAGATGCGGGGTCGTGTCGAGAAAATCGAGATCTTCCCGGCGTTGGAGATTCTTGCCGGTCTGCAGCAACCGCTGCATCTCAGTATCGTTGGTGAGCACCAGGCGGTTGTTGTTGGCGAGATAGATCGAGAAGACCTTTTGGGGATCCTTTGATCGATAGTAGGTGCGCCGATTGACGCTGGTCCGTTCGAAACCCGAGTCGGCCGCCAGCGCGGATTCCGAGAAGGGGACCTTCGATTGGACGACGAGCGTTACCTTGTCGTTCCCCCCGCCGGCCGCTCCCCCGCCAGGCATGCCACCCGGAGGGCCACCGGGCATCCCCCCCATCGGCATTCCACCGGGCATTCCCCCGGGCATGCCCCCCGGAGGGCCACCCATCGGCATCCCTCCACCGGGCATCCCTCCACCGGGCATTCCGCCGCCGGGCATTCCGCCTGGGGGAC
>JBKCTR010000856.1:0-2163 GCA_046318755.1 Planctomycetaceae bacterium | reverse complement strand
TAGACCGATGCTCTATCCATTGAGCTAGGGGTGCGTCTAGTAGAGAGTTTATCAGTTGACCGCCGCAAGGCAAGCGAGGGAGATCGCTCGTTGTGGAAAGGCTGGTTTTTTAGGGAAAACCCCCTCCCCCAGACGGGGTTGCCTCCGGGGGTGGCCCCACGGTCGGCATCCCCCCGGGATTCTCCACGGGGGGCCAACTGCGCCTGCCAATCCGGGTCTCAGGCCGCCTTGCGGGGGGCCGCGGGGGGTGCACTGCAGGCGTCCCCTGGCCGGGGGGCGCCATCGACAATCGGCAGCAGGTTCGCCGAGGCCCCCGAGGGAGAACTGGACGCCGTTTCAGCGGCCGCCGGGGTGTTGGTCTCCGGATTGGTGCCAGAACCGGGCTGAAACCACGATGACAGCCCCGCAAGGGCGGCGTTCAACCGGGGGAGCAGGAACTGCCAGTTCCCCCGCAGCCACGCCCACCGCCAGTAATACTGCCGGAAACAGTCGCGGTGCAGTTGCGCCACCTCTTCGGTCGTCAGGTGCTCGTACTTCAGGTTGGGGGTGTAGACGTCGTACCGGCTCCAGTCGCGCGAGGCGATCTTGTCCTGAATCTCAGTGATGAACCCGGTGCCGGGGTACGGGGTGCAGACGTTGAAGTTCGCGGCATACGGGTTAACCTGCTTCGCATACCGCAGCACCTCGCGGATGCTCTGCCGGGTGTCTTCCGGAAAGCCGATCATGAAGCCGGAGACCACGCGAATCCCCAACCCCCGGCACAAGTCAACGAACTGCTCTTGCTTGTCCCCCTTCACCGGGGCCCGCTTGTACTTCACCAACGTGTCGCGGCTGGGGGTCTCAATTCCCACGGTGACACTGGTCAGCCCCACATCGCGCAGCATCTCGAGTGTCTCGCGAGTCAGATGCTCGATGCGCGACTCGACCGAAAACTGGATCTTGCGGGGCAGTCGGCCGATCTCGGCGGCCACCTCTTGCAGATGCTTCTTCTTCGCCCCAAACAGCGGGTCACGGAACTTGAACGACTGGAATCCATACAGCTCCATCCCCCGCCGCAGTTCTTCGCCCACCAATCCCGCCGAGCGGGTGCGCACCTTGTTCTCGAGGATGATGTAGGGGCAGTACGAGCAGCTCAGCGTGCAGCCCCGGCTCGACTGGATGTAGGCGGTGGGGAACTTCCAGAAATCGTATCCGACCCGGAACTTCTGGTAGGGGAAGACCGACCAGTCGGGAAACGGCAGGGTGTCGAGATTCGCGACAGTGCCGATCGCCTGCACCTGCTGGTTGGTCTGCAGCACTTCGTCGAGCTTCCACAGCAACTGCTCGGGTTCGCCCTGCAGCACGCGACAGTTGAGCCCCGCGAAACTCTCGGCCATGGTGCTGGCGACCTGCCCCACCACCACCACCTTCGCCTGGGGATGACGCCGGTTGATCTCGGCGATGGTCTCCAACTCATGCGGCAAGGTCATCAGAGCCGGATTCAGCACGTAGAGATCGGCCGCGGGCAACTGCGTCCGTTCGAGGGCGTACTCGACGGTGTGGCCCCGTTCGCGAAAGCCGGCCGCGAGATAGGCGAATGCCAGCGGGGGGGCCCGGAAGTCGTTGGTGTATTGCCGCTCGATGAGCTTTTCACGGAAGCTGCGACCCCGGAATTGGCCCACGCCGAAACCACCGGCGAAATCCTTGAAGGCGCCGCCGTGTCGAGTGTCCCAGAGAATGATGTGCATGGTTCGAATGGGGGTGAGGCGAGTGAGGGCGCGTCGAAGAGGGAGAGTGGAGGCCGGGGGATGAGCGGGGACGAACCGTGGGGTGTCTCAGGCGGCCCGGCGCACGCTGGGTAGGGAGACCGATTTGAACGGAGCGACCGGGACGAACGGAGCGATGGATTCGACGGGGTCCAGGGTGTCTGCCGCGATCTCCGGTTCCGAGGGAGGCGCGCGGTCCAACTGACACGCCGGTTCCAAGGGAGACGCCGGCGAACCAGCCTGCGGCGGCTGACCCGCATGGTGCAACACGCGGGTTGAGTTGGGGGAATCCATCGAGTAACGGATTCCCCGCCAGACAATGGTCTTGCCCCAGGCCGCCGAGGCGACGGCACACCAGGTGGCGAAGCCCACCAGAGGCCACAGCCAGACATTCAGCCGGGCCACCACATCGTACTCT
>JBKCTR010000855.1:0-5196 GCA_046318755.1 Planctomycetaceae bacterium | reverse complement strand
CCGACATGCAGCGGCAGGCCCCCGAATTGATGGAAGACGAGGGACGCCGATAGTCAGGCTGGCTTCGGCCAGCAAACAGAGGTGAGTGCAACAGCCCCGGCGAACAGGTTTCCACTGTTCGCCGGGGTTTTTTCATGACCGACACAACCAACCCGTTGGGGGCTGCCCATCGATGTTCCCAGCAGGTGCCGCTGGTGCGAACCCCAGGTCGCGAGAGCAGCCAATCTCAGTGCCGGCTACCTCTTTCAGCCGACCAGCCAACCTGGGGCCGGGCGGTAAACCGGCTTGGAACCGGGCGGCGTCCGTCGCTGCGGCAGTCCCCAATTCGAGTCCCCCGAGTGGCCGATCTGACAACTGTTGGCGGGGTTGCGGAACCAACGGCTCAGCCCATGAAATCGCTCAGCCCATAAAAAAAACCGCCAGCCCCTGAAGGGACTGACGGCTTGAGTGTGATTCCCCACACCGGGGAGGCAGTATGCCAAGAGGGAAGGTTGAATCTCTTCGAAGTTGAATCAGACCAAACCGACCGCAACCTTGGATAAAGTGCCCTCGGAGGGACTTGAACCCCCATGGGCGTTAAGCCCACTAGGACCTGAACCTAGCGCGTCTGCCAATTCCGCCACGAGGGCGAGCACTTGTCTCAAAATGGTACTGGCCGACCGTCGGTCTGACAAGCGACCCACGCAGGTTTTTCACCTGCGAATCCAATCAACGCACATTTCGCCGCGATTCCGCCGAAGCTTGGGGCAAACCCGAGTTTGCCAGGCCGGCGGGAAGAGACTTCGTCAACTGCCGATTTTCTTCCAGCAATTCTTCCGTCTTCTGACGGGTTCGCAGCAGTCTTCTCAGCAACTCGTCCCCCTGCTTGAGGGCGGCGTTCCGCTGATCTTCCTCGCCCACAATCGCAGCCAATAAACCAATCTTGTTGACTTCCGGGACCTTGGTGTTCTCCAGAGCGGGGTTCCCGTTGATCTCCTTCATGCGATCTTCGATCAGCAGTTCGGTCCGATCCTGCAATTCCTTCAGGAAGTTCGCATCTTGACCCGCATTGGCGAGGCTCTGCTCCAGCAGCAGCAGGCGTTGGTCCAGCGAAGACATTTCATCCTGAAAGCGCGTCGGGACCAGCTTCCGCACCCGCGCGGGAAACGCCTGATTCGTCGGATTGATTTCACCCGGGCGAATGCGGGTGTAAGGACGACCACTCACCCGGCCATCCGCAGCATCCGCCACCTGGATCGAGCCAACATATTGGCTGCTCCCCGCCTCTTGACCCAAGGCGAACAGGTACAGCACATCGCCCACCTTCACGCCGTTGGTCGTCCCCACCCCGTTGATCACCACAATGCCCGACGGATCGACCCCCGCGCTCACATTCGGGCCTTCATAGACCCGCTCCCACCCGGCAATCGCCCGCACATACTCGGCCCGTTTGCGATCCCGCTCGGCCAAGGCCTCTGTGAGTTGCTGCTCTTTCTGCAGAAACTCTTGTTTGTTCTTCTGGGCCGCCTCCATGTAGCCCTGGCGAATCCCCAGTGTCTTGGCAGACAGCCAGATTGCCACCCCCCCCAGCAGCAGGACGAAGCCCGCCAAGATCTTTCCGGAAATGTGCATGCCGCAAACCGGTGGCCACGCCACTCAAGAGGGAACGGGAAATCGGCCCGAGTCCGGACCGTTCTCAGGCTATCGGCATTTCCTCCCGTCGACCGAACCAGCCGATGGACAAAGCGGAAGATACCGATTGGGTTGCCTGGAGCGGGTGACACAGTGGCCACCGTCCAGCCAGAGCAGGCCGCTGTGAAACCACTGAAACCAGAAGTGCAACCCCTGTTCTGATGATATGGGGCCGAGTTGAGCAGGGTCAAGAAAATTCGTGTGCACTGGAACATCACGGATCGGCAGACGCGATTCCCAGACCCGCGCCGCCCCCTTTTCCCCACGGGGGACACTCGCCATACTCGACCAAACGACTGTGGCGTCCTTTCCCCCCTTCCCCTCTCGACTCTCGCATGCTGGCCAGACGAATTATCCCGTGTCTCGATGTTCACGCGGGGCGCGTGGTCAAGGGAACGAACTTTTTGAATCTCCGGGATGCGGGTGATCCGGTGGAAGTCGCCCGGCGCTACGAACAGGAGGGGGCCGATGAACTGGTGTTTCTCGACATCACCGCCTCCCATGAAGGCCGGGACATCATCGTGGATGTGGTCCGCCGGACTGCCGAAGTCATCTTCATGCCGCTCACGGTGGGGGGAGGAATCCGCACGCTGGAAGACATCCGCATTCTGCTTCAGGCGGGCTGCGACAAGGTCTCCATCAACTCCACCGCCGTGCGCGATCCCGATTTCATCCGCCAGGCGGCACTGCGGTTTGGCAGCCAGTGCATCGTGGTCAATATCGACCCCAAACGGGTCCAGCGCGACGGAACCGAGTTCTGGGAGGTCTTTATCAACGGCGGCCGGCTGCCCACTGGGCTGCAGGCCGTCGAATGGGCCCGCCGCGTCGAGCAGTTGGGGGCGGGCGAAATTGTGTTGACGTCGATGGATGCCGATGGAACCCGTGATGGCTATGACCTCGAAATCACGCGGGCTGTCGCCGATGCCGTCCACATTCCGGTGGTCGCCAGCGGGGGTGCCGGTTGCCCCGAGCACCTGCTGGACGCCTTGACGACCGGAGGGGCCAGCGCCGCCCTTGCCGCCAGCATCTTCCACTACGGCCAGTACTCGATTCCCGAAACCAAACAGGTCCTCGCCGCCCGGGGAGTCCCCGTCCGTTTGACCGGGCCCCAGGGAGGAGGTCCGCAGTCCCGGCCCACCTGAGCCTCCCGGTCAGCAGCAGCGGGGAGCGTTACCGAGGCGGTCTCCCGCCGAGAAACTCCCTTTTTCCAGTGATCCGCCCCCCTCTGATTTTCGTAACCACGCTGTCCCCCAACCGAACCGGCCTGCCAGCCCCCTCTGCCGGAGACTGGCAGCGACTTCGGGCGGGTCTTATAGTGCGGCCGCTCGAATCTCAGCGGCCGCATGACCCCTGTTTTCCTGGGAGTCCCCATGTCCACATCGTCACTCGCGAAGGAAGCCGACGACACTCCGCGGTCCATCTTCCTCGTGTCGTATCCCAAGGTGATCTTCCTCTATCCGACGATGTTGGCCGCCCTCTTGGCGGGAATCTACATGGCGGCGGCTCCCGTTCTGCGGGACGGCCCCCCGGTTCCGGCTGCCGTGGCCGCCGAGGAAGGGGCTGCGGCTCAACCTCAGACAGCGAAGATCGAGATCGACCAAGGCCGGACCGACGTCCACATTGTGGGGGCGGCCTTTCTGCTGGTGGTGGCCCTGAATCTGATCGTCTTCGCGTTCGAGTTTCCGCGGACCACATCATTGACGCTGTTCTTCGGGATCACCGCGGTCGTCTTGGCAATTCTGCTGTTGTTCCGGTTCAACGAGCAGATTCTGCCGGCTCTAACCGGGGTGCTCAAAGGCTTCCAGCCCATGGCCAACGCCACGTTCTATTTCGCCGTGTTTGGCATTCTGTTGGCGATCATGCTGGCGGTCTTCATCAATGTGCAATTTGACTATTGGGAGATCACCCCCAACGAGTTGCTGCATCATCACGGGTTCCTCAGCAATCTCGAGCGATTTGCGGCTCCTTCGCTGAAAATCGACAAGGAGATCACCGACATCTTCGAATATGCCCTGCTGCGTTCGGGACGGCTGGTGCTGCATCCCAGCAATGAGCCGCGGGCCTTCATCCTCGACAATGTGCTGGGTATCAACCGCAAGGAAGCCCAACTGACCAAAATGCTGGGTGCCCTCCAGGTTCAGCTTCGGAACCCCCCGTCACCCGAGTGACCCGCCCCCTGACCGGGACTTGTCGCCCTTCGTCTTCTGTCCTGTTTCTCCCGCTCCTTCGAGGTGCACCCCATGCGCATGTTCCGCAGTTGTCTGTTGATCTGTCTCCCGTTGCTCCTGGCTTGCGCTCCGGCCCTGGTGCGGGCCGACGACAAGTCGGCCGACGGCTGGATTTCCCTCTTCAATGGCAAAGATCTGACCGGCTGGAAAGCCAGTGAAAAGGTCGAGTGGAAGGTGGTCGACGGGCTGATCGTCACCCCGCCCCAACGGTCTCACCTGTTCACAGACGCCGAATACAAGAATTTCGAATTCAAGGCCGATGTGATGACCACCCCCGGCAGCAATTCGGGAATCTACTTCCACACGAAGTACGAAGACACCTTTCCCAACACCGGCATCGAATGCCAGGTCAATCTGACGCACACCGACCCCGTCAAGAGCGGCAGCCTGTATTTCATCGTCAAGCGGTTCGAGGCCCCCGCCAAAGACAATGAGTGGTACACCCAACACATCATCGTGAAGGGGAAGGCGGTCACCGTGAAGATCAACGACAAGGTTCTCTACGAATATGTCGAACCGGATGGCGTGACTGGCACCCGTCGCATCGGCAAAGGGAGCTTCGCCCTGCAGGCGCATGATCCCAAGAGCGTGGTCAAGTACCGGAACATCATGGTGAAGCCGCTGGCCGACTGAATCCTTCCGTTCCTGTCTGCCGCTGATCAACGGGGTGCCCGCCAACTGACCGGGCACCCCGTTCGCGTTTCCAGACCGCTCGTCTCACCCGACCTCTTCGTGGGGCAGGGCGCTGGTCGCTCTCAGTCGCGGCTCGCACGTCCCTTGAGACGTTCTTCCTGCAGCAGGCGGCGACGTTCCCGCTTGCTCAGCCCCTTGAGAGAGGGCTGGTCATCTCCCGCCGCGGCGGGCGTGGTTTCGGGCTCGGGTTGTTCCTCCCCCTCCCGCTCAGTTGGTGCCCTCGAGGCGGATTGGAGGGAATCAACCGCCTCGGGTTCGGCCGCAACTTCCAGCTCCGACTGTTCCGCGGTGCCGATGGTTCCCCGGCGAGCGCGCCGTTTGGGATGACGGTCGGTTGCATCCGCTGCGGCCGCCAAAGTTGTCGCATGGAAGGTCCCCGGCGAGTCAGCCAGTCGCTCTTCCCCATCACCGGGTTCGGGCCGTTGATCGGCTTCAACCAACTTTTGGCGTGAATCGTGCGAATGCAGAGGCAGAGTCTCCAAGGCATCCGACTGTCGCTCCGAAGGGCCTGGCCAGGTGGCTCTGGGACGCCAGGACACAAGCCAGTGGGGTGCCTGCAGCCACGGCGAGTGTCGCGACTCCCCCACTGGGTCGCACGATTCGT
>JBKCTR010000854.1:0-6630 GCA_046318755.1 Planctomycetaceae bacterium | reverse complement strand
GCCAGTCAGACGCGAAGAAGGAGTGGGAGTCTCAGCATGGGTGTGAAGAAAACGGGGAAAGGCCGCCGAAAACTGGGGCGTAAGAAGCGCCGCATGCGCGCTCGAATCCGACATCGTAAGGGATGACGTTGGTGCGGAATCAGCCGCTCTCGGAGTCTGGGCGACGGGTGTTGCCACGACGAATCGAGAGGGGCTGGTTGCGTGGGACATGTCCGGGGCAGGAAGTCCCACTGCTGGGGTAGGTCGGTGCCAACGTCTGGTTCGTCACCGATCGGCAAGGTTCCCTCTGCGCACATCGTGCGCACCGAGGTGGGCTCGTTTCCGGAGCAGTCCGGAACCAGGGAAGACATGGGATTTGAGGCGCCGCGGCACTGCTTGCGCAGCTGCCGTGGTGAATCGTCCACAGCCCCATCCTCTCCGCAGGCGCAGGCCATCCGTGGTCTGTCCCGGGAATCTGATTCGATTTCCGGGTCGGTGAACCCGTCGCGGGTTCCGCGGTGCACAGGGTTGAGGTGAGCGATTGGTTCTCCCTCAGGATCTGGCGCAGGGATTTTTTGATCCATTGTCTGGCGTGCCTCACAGGTCGCACGTTAGGATTTGTGATGACAATCCCTCCCAGAGGTTCGATCGATTCGCTCGTGGATCGTCGACACCTCCTGATCAGGCAGATCATCCCCCTTTGTCCCACCCCTGGAAAGAGATCGAGCCATGATGTCCCCCCTCTTCGCTTGGCTTGGCCAGCGCGCCAGAATCAATCTGGCCCGGCTGTCCTTAGTGTGTGCCGCTGGCTGGCTGCTGGTTGCTCCTGCCCCCGCCCGGGCGCAGCAGGATCCCGCCAAGGTGGCGGCTGTGGAGGCGGCCCAGAAGGGAGCCGACGAGGCGTTGACCAAAAAAGCGGCCGCCGACAAGGTGGTGGCCGACGCCCAGGGGAAGGTCAAACAGGCGACCCAGGCTCTGGCCAAGGCCAAAGCCGATGAAATTCGGCTGACCGGGGAGCAAGCGGCTGCCGAAAAGGCGCTGACGGAAAAGACCACCGCCTCGAACAAGGCGGCTGAAGACGCCAAGCCGGTCGAAAAGGCGGCCGCTGATGCTGCCGCCGACCTGAAGGCCGCGGTCGACTCCAAGACGGCGGCCGAGGCGCTGGCAGCGAACACCGCGGTCATCTCGAAGGCCACCGCGGACACGGCCGCCGCCGCCAAAGTGGCCGCTGAAAAAGCCCCCGCCGACAAGGGGGTGGGGCTGCTGAAGGTCCTTGCTGACAACGGGGCCGCCGATGCCGCCAAGAGCGCGCAAGACAGTGCCACCGCCGCCGCGAACAGTGTGAAGGCGGCGACTGATGCCGAGGCGGTGAACAAGGGGGCTGCCGAGAAACTGGCCGCCGCCCAGAAGGTGGCCGCCGATGCCCTTGCCGCCACCAAGGCGGCCGAGGCGGCCCTCGCGGCCATCAAGGAAAATCTCCCGAAGGCGGTGGAGGCCTCCAAGCAGGCCGAGGCCCAGGTGGCCGCCGCCCGCACCGAGGTGGAGGCGGCCCAGACCGCCCTCGCTGCCGTCGTTGCCGAGTCGACCAACGCCCTGAAAGCCGCTGAAGTCGCCCTCGCGGGCATCGGCGAGTTCGTCTCGTTCTCGAAAGAAATCGCGCCGGTCTTCGCCAAACGCTGCATCGCCTGCCACAACGCCCAGAGCGCCAAGGGGCGTTACAACCTGGACACCTTCCACGGCATCGTGAAGGGGGGTGAGCAGGGGGTGGCGGTGTTGGCTCGCGACCCCGAAGGCTCGCACCTGCTGGCCCAGATTGAAGATGGCCTGATGCCCAAGGATGCCGATCCCCTCACCAAGGAAGAGATCGCCGCCATCCGCAAGTGGATCAAGAACGGGGCCCGGCTCGACGCGGGGCTGAAGGACACCGCCCAGCTCGCGACCATCATCCCCAAGCTGCCCCAGCCGATGCCCCCCGAGGCGTACCGGGTGCCGATTCCCGTCACCTCGTCGACCTTCAGCCCCGATGGCAACCAGATCGCCAGTTCGGGCTACCATGAGGTCATTCTCTGGAACGCTGCCGACGGCAAGCTGACCCGCCGCATCACCAATGTGGCCGAGCGGACCTATGACATCGAATACAGTGCCGATGGCAAGCTGCTGGCGGTCGCCGCCGGGACCCCCGGTCAACAGGGAGAAGTGAAACTCTTCAACCCCGCCGATGGCACCCTGGTGCGGGATGTGACCACCACCAACGACTCGATTTTTGGCGTCGCCTTCAGCCCCGATGGCAAGCGTCTGGCGACCTGCAGTGCCGATCGTTCGATTCGCGTGTTCAACGTCGAAACGGGGGCCCAGGAACTGCTGATTGAAGACCATGCCGACTGGGTGATGGACATCGCCTGGTCTCCCGATGGCGCCAAGCTGGCCTCGGCCAGCCGCGACAAGACGTCGAAGTTGTTCGACGCCAAGACGGGTGACTCGCTGGTGACCTTCCCGGCCCATGCCGAGGTGGTCTACGGCGTGACCTTCTCGCCCGACGGGCAGCAGGTGCTGACCTCGGGGCGCGACAACAAGATTCGGGTGTGGAACCCGGCCAACGCCCAGCAGATCCGCGAGATTGGTGGGTTTGGCGGTGAAGTCTACCGCGTGGTGGTCAGCCCCGACGGGCGCATCTTCAGTTGCAGTGCCGACAAGCAGGCCCGCGAGCACAAGCTGGCCGACGGTGCGGCGGTGCGGGCGGTCGCCGGCCACAACGAATGGATCTACAGCGTCGCGGTCCACCCCGCCTCGAAGCGGGTGGTCACCGGCAGCTGGGATGGCGAAGTGCGGGTCTGGAACGCCGAAGACGCCAAGGGACTGCTGACCTTCACCGCCGCCCCGGGACTCCCCGCGGTCGCTGTGGCGAAGTAGTCACTGGCGCAGCCGGGATCGCGGTCTGATCCGCTCTGTGGCACACACGCAGCGGGGGGGCGGGGAGCATCTCCCGGCACCCCCGCTGGTCTGTTCCCGGGGTTGGCTGAACCAGTCGCTGTGGGGGCGAACGGCGTCCAGTTTGTTCCCCCCGGCCCTCGGCACAACGGTCCCCGGTGCGTAAAATCTGGGGGGAATGGCCCCTGGCATGAACCAGGACCGACTGTCATTCGCCCCGTGCGAAACGTGCTTTGAACAAGGAACATGCGATGGTTCGGGTTGGCGGCAAACAGTGGTGGCGGACCGGAGTGGTGGTGGGGGTGTGCTCATTGAGCGCCGTGGTCGGGTGCAATCCGGCCCCCCCCGTGGCGGGACCTGGAACGGCGCAGAAGGGGCCGAGCCAGGCGGCCGACGCCCATGATCACGACCACGATCACGATCATGACCACGATCACGACGCTCCCCATGGCGGGGCGTTGGTGGTGGTGGGCGAAGAGACTGCGCATGTCGAGTTTGTGCTGGATCAGGAGACGGGCGAACTGACCGCGTACGTCTACGACGCCCACGTCCAGGAACCGGTGGCGATCGCCCAAACGGAACTCAAGATCGCCGTGACGATCGAGAAGGAAGGGGATGAACTCCCCGAGGCCAAGGAAGTGGTCCTGGTGGCGGTTGAACCGAAGGAGGGCAAGGCGAACCAGTTCGCGGCCCGCATCGAGGCCCTGAAGGGAGCCAAGCACTTCGACGCGGCGCTCGAGGGGGTCAAGATCGGCGAGCAGGAGTTCAAGGGAATCACCTTCTCGTTCCCCGAGGGGAACGAAGCGCACGATCACGATCACTAGTCCGCCAGCGGCATCGAGCGCTCTCTTTGGCCCGGCCCCCCCCGCCTCGATCGGGGGCCGGGCGTTTGTTTTCGCGGAGCCGGCCCGCCCCTCCCGCCGCGTTCTCCGCGAGACCAGTCGTTCCGCCGCGAAGCGGCCCTGCCCAGCGCCTCCCCCGGCCACCCCGCGAATGTTCAGAACAAACTGTTGGAACGCTATTTCTCTCGTGTGTCTGCTGGCGTTGCCGGCCGGTTGCCAGCCCGCCCCGCCGACGGCCGCCTCCGCCGCCAAAAAGCCCCTCGAGGTCGATGTCCGCCTGCCCGAAACCCGCACGCTGGTCGAGCATGAGGAATTCGCGGGGCGGCTGGTGGCGGCCGAAGGAATCGAGATCAAGGCCCGCGTGAGCGGCGAGCTTGAACAGGTGCTGTTCAAGGATGGCGACGATGTGTCGGCGGGGCAGCCCCTGTTCGAAATCGACGCCCGTCCCTACCAGGCCGAGTTCGACCGCACGGTCGCCCTCGTCTCTCAATTGGAGTCACGAGTCCAGAAACTCAGTCGGCAGGAATCGCGGGCCAAGAACCTGCTCAGCCGGCAGTCGATCTCGCAGGAAGATTACGAGACCGCCGCGTTCGACCTGGCCGAGGCGCAGTCGGGCCTCGCCGCGGCCCGGGCGGCGCACGACCTCGCCGAGCTGAACCTGGGCTTCACGAAGATCTCCAGCCGGATCGCGGGGCGGATCAGCCGACACCTGGTCGATCCCGGCAACCTCGTGCAGGCCGATCACACCCCCCTGGCGCGGGTGGTCTCGCTCGACCCCATCCACGCGTACTTCGATGTCGATGAACGGACCGTCCTGCGGCTGCAACGGTTGATTCGCGCCGGGAAGATGTCTTCCGCCCGCGACCGGGAGATCTTGGTCGATGTGAAGCTGGCCGATGAGGACGAATCGTCGCTGCAGGCGCGGTTCAATTTTGTCGACAACGAGGTCGACGCCTCGACCGGGACCCTGCTGGCCCGGGCCGAAATCGCCAATCCGGACCGCATGCTGGCCCCCGGGCTGTTCGTGCGGCTGCGGGTTCCCGTCGGCGAACCACAGCCCGCCCTGTTGATCCCCGAAGAGGCCCTCGCCAGCGACCAGGGAGAACGCTACGTCTACGTCGCCAATGCCGACAACAAGGTCGAATACCGCCGGGTGAAGGTGGGCTGGCGCGAGGCGGGACAGCGGGTCATCCTGTCTGGGCTCGAGTCGGCCGACCGGGTGATCGTCAGCAACCTGCAGCGGATTCGTCCGCAGGACGAGGTGGTGGTGCGCGGTCCCGCCGAGTCGACCCCCGCCGCCGTCACACAAACCGGTCCCTCCACCACCCCCGCTTCCGCACCCCAACCGCACCGCTGACCCCCCGGCAAAAACCGGCAGCCCCCCCTGGGGAGTCCGCTCCAACTGCGGCATCCCCCCCGCCAACAGTCCCCGCGGGCTGTTTCCCTCCCCCCGTTGAAGATTCCCCGCCGTGTTGTCCCGCTTCTTCATCGATCGCCCGATCTTCGCCGCGGTGCTGTCGATTTTGATCACCCTCGCGGGAGGTTTGGCGGCGCGGCATCTCGCGGTGGCCCCCTATCCCACCATTGCCCCTCCCACGATCCAGGTCGACTGCAACTACCCCGGGGCCAGCGCCCAGGTGGTGGCCCAGACCGTCGCCGCCCCCATCGAGCAGCAGGTGACCGGCGTCGAAGACATGCTCTACATGTCTTCGCAGAGCACCAATGACGGGTCGTACTCGCTGACCGTCACCTTCAAGCCAGGGGTCGACCTCAATCTCGCCCAGGTGCTGGTGCAGAACCGGGTGGCCCTGGCGCAGCCGTCGCTTCCCGATGTGGTGCGACAGATTGGGGTGACCACCAAGAAACGCTCTCCCGACATTCTGCTGACAGTCAGCCTCAATTCGCCCGATGGGCGCTACGACCAACTGCACCTCAGCAATTATGCCCTGCTGCGGATTCGCGATGAACTCGCCCGTCTGCCCGGGATTGCCGAGGTGCTGGTCTTCGGGCAGCGCGACTACAGCTTGCGGGTCTGGATTGATCCCGACCGGCTGGCCGTGCGGAACCTGACTGTCAGCGATGTGATCGGGGCGATCCGCGAACAGAACATGCAGATTTCCCTCGGGCAGGTGGGGCAACCCCCCACCGAGGGGGCTGGGCTGGTGCAGATTCCCCTCACCACCCGCGGCCGGCTGATCGAGCCCGAGGAATTTGGCGAGATCATCGTGCGGGTCGGGCCCCGGGGTCAGAAGATCCGCATTCGCGATCTGGGACGGGTCGAGTTGGGGGCCCGGGCGCAAGACATTGCCAACCGTTTCGATCGCAAGCCGACGGTGGGGCTGGCGATCTTCCAGTTGCCCAACGCCAACGCGCTGGAGACCGCCGATCTCATCCAGCGGAAGATGCGCGACGTGTCGCGCGATTTCCCCGACGGCATCGTGTACGAGATCGGGTACGACACCACCCCCTTCATCCGCGAATCGATCTTCGAGGTCTTCCACGCGCTGCGCGATGCGGTGGTGCTGGTGGCCCTGGTGGTGCTGGTGTTCCTCAAGGGGTGGCGGGCGGCCGTCATTCCCCTGCTGGCCATTCCGGTGGCCATTGTGGGGACCGGCTCGGCCCTCGCCCTGGCCGGGTTTAGCATCAACAACCTCACGCTGTTCGGGTTGGTCCTGGCGATTGGCATCGTGGTCGACGATGCCATCGTGGTGGTCGAGGCGGTCGAGCACCACATGGAACGGGGACTGGCCCCCAAAGCGGCCGCCATCCAGGCGATGGAAGAGGTCTCGGGCCCGGTCATTGCCGTGGGATTGGTCCTCGCGGCGGTGTTCGTTCCCTGCGCGTTTGTGTCGGGAATTGTCGGTCAGTTCTTTCGGCAGTT
>JBKCTR010000853.1:0-2326 GCA_046318755.1 Planctomycetaceae bacterium | reverse complement strand
ACTCAGCCGGTATTCGGTGGTGGCCGGGGTCGAACCCCGGCTGTTCAACCCGGGCGAACCCGCCCCCTTTGGTCCGTATCGGCTCGCAGGAAACCCGGGCACCAATCCCCTGCTACAGATCCCCGCGGGTCAACCCGAGGGACGCGGCGTCTTGATTAACGACTGGCTGGCGCTAGACCTGCAGGTGCAGCCGGGCGATGCGATCGAACTGACCTGGCACAAGGTCGGCTCGCATGGCGAACTCCCCGAAGAGGTGGCCACGTTCGTCGTGCGGGGCATTCTCCCGCTCGACGGGACGCTGGCGTCCGACCGGGGGCTGGTCCCGGAGGTGCCCGGCATCACCAATGTGCAGAGCTTCGAAGAATGGGATGCCCCCTTCCCCATGAAGAAGGTCACTCCCCGGGATGACGACTACTGGAAAAAACACCGGGCGACCCCCAAGGTCTTTCTCCCCCTGACCTTCGCCCAGGAACTGTGGCGCAACCGGTATGGCGAACTGACCTCACTGCGGGTGGCCCCAAAGTCGGGCTCGCTGGAGGAGTTTCTGCCGCGGTTCACCGACCGGTTCCGGCTCGAACTGAAACCGGCCGACCAGGGACTGGCGTTTCGCTCCGTCAAGGCCGAGGGGCTGCAAGCGGCGGCGGGAACCACCGATTTCGGTGGGTTGTTTCTGGGTTTCAGCCTGTTCCTCATCCTCTCGGCAGCCATCTTGATTGGGCTCTTGTTCCGCCTCGGAATCGACCGGCGGGCGAAAGAGACGGGGCTCTTGCTGGCGACTGGGCTGGGGCCCCGCCAGGTGCGCCGGCTGCTGCTCTCGGAGGGGGGCGTGGTGACTACGCTGGGGGTGGTGCTGGGGTTGCTACTGGCGGTGGCCTACGCGCGGTTGATGGTGCATGGCCTGAAGACCTGGTGGGTGGGGGCGATTGGCACGCAGTTTCTTGACCTGCACATTCGGCCCCTCAGCCCGGTGCTGGGGGGACTGATCTCAGCCGCCGTCGGCCTGTTGTCGATCGTGTGGGGACTGCGCGGGCTGCTGCAGATCTCACCCCGCCGGCTGTTGTCGGGAATCAGCACGCCGCTTGAGAGCGCCGACGGCAAACGGGCCCGGGGCCGGGGGGCCCGCCGCTGGGCTCTCGGCACATCACTGCTGGCGGGGCTGTTGACCGCCGCCACGCTGCTGCGACTGGTCCCGAACCAGGAGGCGTTCTCGGGATTCAACTGGCCAACGATTCTGTTCTTCCTCGTAGGACTGCTGACCTTGGTGGCCGGGCTGTGTGCCCTCGGGGCCTGGCTCGATGGCGACCGGGGCACGGCAGTGCGCGGGCATGGTGCGCGGGGCATCGCCCGGCTGGGAGTGCGAAACGCCTCACGCAACCGCACCCGCAGCCTGCTCTCGGCCGCTCTGATCGCCACCGCCACCTTTCTGATCGTGGCGATTGCCGCCGGGCATCGAAACCCGGCGGTCGAGATTCCCGACCGCAATTCGGGCAACGGCGGCTTCACCCTGGTGGCCGAGTCGAGTGTGCCGGTGCTGCGCGACCTGAACTCGCCCAGCGGGCGGTCACAATTGGGACTGGATGATGCCGAAGCACAGTCGGTTCTCGAACCGGTGCGGCAGATTGTTCCTTTTCGGGTCAACCCCGGCGAGAACGCCAGCTGCCTGAACATTTACAAAACGTCGCAACCGACCATCCTGGGAGCCCCCCCCGAGATGCTCGAACGGGGGGGCTTTCGCTTCGCCGATACCCGGGTGGCCGAGCCGTGGAAACTTCTGGCGCAGGTGCAACAAGACGGATCGATTCCCGTGCTGGGTGATCTGAACA
Source organism: Planctomycetaceae bacterium (assembly GCA_046318755.1). Classification (GTDB taxonomy): domain Bacteria; phylum Planctomycetota; class Planctomycetia; order Planctomycetales; family Planctomycetaceae; genus UBA10511. Next base: position 503 of record JBKCTR010000853.1, on the reverse strand, counting down.
CCTTGCAATACAGCCTGCATATCGGTCTGGGGTCGACGCTGCCAATCCGCGGGGAAGATGGGGTGGAACATATCCTCAAGGTGGTGGGAATGTTCGACAGCAGTGTGTTCCAGGGAGTGCTGGTGATGCACCAGGACCAGTTCCAGCAACTGTTCCCCTCACGTGTCGGTGGCCAGTACTTCCTGATCGATCTCGCGGGAAGTCCGCCGCCGGGAGCCCAGGTCGACCAGGTGTCGCGGCTGCTCGAATCGCGGCTGCCCGGGTTTGATGCCGAGCGCGTGGCCGACCGGCTGTCCAGTTTTCTCGCTGTGCAAAACACCTACCTCTCGACCTTTCAGGCCCTGGGGGGGCTGGGGCTCTTGTTGGGGACAATCGGCCTGGCGACGGTGATGCTGCGGAACGTGCTCGAACGACGGGCCGAGCTGGCCCTGCTCAAGGCGGTGGGCTTCCGGCAGCGGGGGCTGGTGTGGATGGTGCTGGTGGAGACCGCGCTGCTGCTGGGG
>JBKCTR010000852.1:0-3337 GCA_046318755.1 Planctomycetaceae bacterium | reverse complement strand
CCGTCTGCCAGACCGCAGCGCTTCCCAGCATGTGGAATACCCGTTGTGACGACGATGAGACGCTCGACATGCGTGCGGTGACACATTTCGCAAGAGAGAGGGTTCGTTCCGCAGCAGCCGGGAGACCGCTGCTGGGAGCTGATGATTTGAGACTACCTCAGCACACACTGGGATGCGACACGATCCTGTAGGGCACGGGTGGCGACCGGGAACGAAGAGCAGAGAAAGCGAGGCAGCCCTCTGCCGGGCGTTTGAGCCGGTTCGGCCAGAACTCTCGAACTTTCCGTTCTCCCACGCACTTCACCGACACGTCGAAAAACCTGTCGTCTGTGGCACGCGGCCAGCCGTTGCGGAGGGGGGGGTTGTTGTGTGACCGGTGGGGCAGAGGGTAGAACAGAAGGTGTCATCGGAAGTCTCTGTGGAAGAGAACGTCCCGCAGGCGGGGAGCGGGTTGCCGTCCGGAATTCGCGTCTGAGTCGGTGAGTCGGGCCGGGTTGGCAGTTGTTCCTGTTCGCCCCTGGCGAAAGGGTCTGTTGTGATTCGCGTCGAAGGGTACACCAAGGCTTATCAGACAACCCTCGCGGTGGACGACCTCACGTTCCATGTCGAGCCGGGGCAGGTGTTGGGTCTGCTGGGCCGCAATGGCGCGGGGAAGACCACCACCCTGCGGGCGTTGGCGGGAATCATTCCCCCCACGCGGGGACGGCTGTCGGTGGCGGGATTCGACCTCAAGGAGCAGGAGATCGAGGCCAAACGGCGGCTGGCCTACATTCCCGACGACCCCAAACTATTCGAACCGCTGACTGTCTGGGAACACCTCGAGTTCACCGCGATGGCCTACGCGGTCGACGACCTGGCGGGGCGGGGGGGGGCTCTGCTGCGGCAATTCGAGCTGGAGCCGAAACGGGACGCGCTGGTTCAGGAGCTGTCGCGGGGGATGCGGCAGAAAGTGGCCATCTGCTGCGCGTACCTGCACGATCCGCGGGCGATCTTGTTCGATGAGCCGCTGACGGGGCTGGATCCACGCGGGATCCGCACCCTGAAAGAGTCGATCACCGAGCGGGCGCGGGGTGGGGCGGCGGTCATCGTCAGCTCGCACCTGCTGAGTCTGGTGGAGGACCTCTGCACCCATCTGCTGGTCCTGAACCTGGGCAAGGCCTGTTTCTTCGGACCGACCGCTGAGGCCCGGCGGGTGCATCCCAATCATCGCGGAGATGCCTCGCTCGAAGAGGTTTTCTTCCAGTTGACCGAAGGAGCCGGGGAGGAGTCGGCCGGTCCGCGGTCCGCCGACCGGAATTCTACCGCATCAAATGCGATCGGGGAGAGCGGCGTCGAGCCAGAGCAGCCCACCGGCAGTTCGCCCAGTGAGCCGCTGGACCGCGAGGCAGAACAGCCGCCCGCGGGAGGCCAGCCATGAGTGGCGACGGCGGGCTGACAGAGCCGGTTCCGGCGGCGGGCTGGAGCGGTTGGGGGCTGCACCCGGCATTGTGGCGGTTGTTGGTGCTGCAATGGCGGGCCCGGTGGCGGGGCATGCGGCGGCAGATGCGAACCGTGCGCGGGGCGATCTACACCCTGCTGCTGGTGTTGGTCTTCGGGCTGATGCTGGTTCCCTCGGTGATCACCGCCTGGCAGAGCCCTCCACTCGATCCCGAGTTGCCGCGGGCCCTGTTACCCCCCGCGATGCTGGCCATGTTCCTGATGATTCTGTTGACGGGGGGGCTCGACGCCGGGGTGCACTTTCAGCCCGCCGAGGTCGACCTGCTGTTTCCCGGCCCCTTCACGCGCCGCCAACTGCTGTTGTATCGCATCGTCAACACGCTGGTGGGGCTGGTGCTGGGTTCGGTCTTTTTCTCGTTCATGGCGCTGCGGTGGAGCCGACTGTGGTTGGCGGGTTACCTGGGGGTCTGCCTGTCGCTGGCGCTCTTGAGCCTGCTGCAGATGCTGCTGGGAATGCTGGTCTCGGTCTTGGCCGAGGCGACGTTCGCCCGGCTGCGGTGGGGGCGGGTGGGGGGGGGCGGGTTGATTCTGGCGGTGGTGGCGGTGGTGGCCTGGCCGGTTGGGGAGGAATTCGACCTGCTGTCGGGGCTGCAGCGGCTGCGTCAGACCGGGTGGAGCGGGGTGCTGTTTGGACCGTTCACCGTGCTGGCCCGGCTGTTCACCGCCGAGAGTTGGGGCGATCTGCTGGTGTGGCTGGCGGCCGCACTGGGGATCAACCTGGGGGTGGTGGGACTGATCCTCTGGTCCGACGCCCACTACCTCGAACAGGCGGTCGCCGCCAGCCAGCGGATGCAGGCCCGGCTGCAGAGCGCGCGCAAGGGGCAGGCACTGACGTCGGGCATCAAGCCGCGTGGTCGCCTGCGGGCTCCCCGTTTCCCCTTCCTGGCGGGAGCAGGGCCCATCGCCTGGCGGCAAATGACCATGGCCCTGCGGAACGCCCACTTCGCCCTGCTGTTGGTGAGCCTGATGACGGCGGTGCTGACCTTGCCGCTGGTGCTCTCTCGCAAGAGCCCTGCGGGGTTTGCCATGCTGGCCCCCGGCCTCTCGATGCTGATCTTCCTGCTGCCCCAGTTGCTGCAATACGACTTCCGCTCGGACCTGGATCGGATGGATGTGCTCAAAAGCCACCCCTTCGCTCCGTGGGGGGTGGTGCTGGGGCAATTGACGACCCCGGTGTTGCTGGCCACCACACTGGCCTGGCTGCTGCTCTTGGGGCTGTGGCTGGCGGGACTTCTGTCGGCACCGCACCTCGCAGTGGGCCTGCTGCTGGCCCCCGCCGCCAACTTGTTCCTGTACTGCAGCGAAAACCTGATGTTTCTGCTGTTCCCCTATTCTCCGACCACGGGTGGGGTGGGAGACCTGCACATGGTGGGGCGGAACATGCTGTTGGCCTTCGCGAAACTGGCCGCGCTGGTCGGCGGGTTGGGAATTGCCTCGGCCATTGGCTGGCTGACCTGGATGCTGACCGGCGAGGAACTGTTCGCCTTCCTGCTGGGCACCCTGATGTCGCTGCTGCTCTTGAGCGGGTTGCTGATGGCCCTGATGGTGCTGGTTTACGACCGGCTCGACGTGACCAAGTTCCACGCCCCTTGACCAACCGGCCGCGAGGATAGAATGGGGAGGCCGGACCATCCCCCGGCTTGCGGCCGTTCGTCGGCTCCCGGCCATCTGCTGGCACCCGCCCCCCTGCTCCCCGCCCCCCCTTCGCGAGCGGTGCGTCGTGGCCCCGCTTCCACCCTGTGCTGGGCCCCCTCGACGTCCCCCCCACGAACCCGGCCGGCCTGGACGTGTCCTTCGAGTTGGCGGTGCACAATCACGCCCGGATCACCCTGCTGCATGT
>JBKCTR010000851.1:0-1644 GCA_046318755.1 Planctomycetaceae bacterium | reverse complement strand
GCCCTCGCCGAGGAGTTGCTGGGGCGTCTGCAGGAGAGTTCGCCCGAGTTCTTCGAGCACATCGTCGTCAAGCTGCTGCAGGCGATGGGCTACGGCGAGGGGCGGGTGACGAACTATTCGCACGATGGCGGAATCGACGGGGTGATTAATGAAGACAAGCTGGGGCTCGATGTGGTCTGCATCCAGGCAAAACGCTGGCAGGGGACGGTGAGCCGGCCGACCGTCCAGGCGTTCGTCGGCAGCATGGACATGATTCGCGCCAAGAAAGGGGTGGTCATCACCACCGCGAATTTCTCCCGCGACGCCATCGATTTCGTCGATCGCATCGAAGGGAAAAGGGTCGTCCTCATCAATGGCCAGCACCTCGCGCAACTGATGATCGATTACGACGTCGGCGTTTCCACCATCGGGACGTACAAGCTCAAAGAGGTCTCGAACGACTTTTTCGAGGAAGAAGATGGTGTGTAGCGGCAGAGTGCCGCGAGGAGGATCGCTGAGGGGGCCCGCCGAAATCATTCACATGCGTTTCAGGATCTTGAGCGCGATTGCTCATCGGAACAAGGAAATGATCGATCGAGTGATTCCGCCGCGAGTTCCCAACGGCAACCACCTCGCCTAACCTAAAGACTTCCCCGTAGGGGATACTTCCCTCAGCCTGGGGTTGTCGCGCACGCGACTACCCCAGGTCGCCATCCCCACCGAGCGCCCTATCCTGTAAGGATTGCTTTCCAAACCCTGTCTGCTGATTGCAGCTTGATCATTGAGCGAGCCCACGTCGAAAGGAACCACTTACAGGGTTCAGAGCCTGTTGGGGCGCGCGTACCCCGGGTAGCCGCTGAGGCGGCAACCCGGGGCTGAGAGACGTAACCTCTGCGAGGTAGGCGGTGGGTTGCCGAGAGGTTTGTGGCGAAGGCGATTGGTCGTTGTTCCAGTCATGCCGGTCCGATCACCATGTCCCCCATGTCGGCAGGTGCCGCTCGCCTGGATCTTGCCTATGGTCTTCAAGACACTCGGCGAGATTGGGCATCGGATTACACAAGGATCGATCAAGCTGTTTCGTCGCGGGTCCTTGGACGGACTGTTTCGTGCGGTGAGCTGGTGACAATTGGCAGCCAGCCAGGGGTGCGCGTGAGGGCAGGCGGTGCCCAAGTCGATAGACTGGGGCTACATTTCCGACGCAACCGCTCGGAACGCGATTGTTGGCGGGAGGGTGTCTCCCGCTGGAACCCGAACCCAAACCGACCGCCATGCCGATTCCCGACTACCAGGTTCTGATGCTCCCCCTGCTGGAGGGTTTGGCTGATGGGCAGGAGCGTTCAATCCGGGAGTTGGTCGAGCTGCTGGCGGTACGACTGGGACTGACTGCGGAGGAGCAAAACCAAATGCTTCCCAGTGGGCAGTCCACCGTGTTTCGCAATCGGGTCGGGTGGGCGAAGACGTACCTGAAGAATGCCGGACTCATCGACAATCCAACACGCGGTCGCGTGCGCATTTCCATGGCAGGGAAGGAGGTTCTGGCTCGGAAACCGACCTTGATCGACACCCGCTTTCTCGAGCAGTTCGACGGTTACCAAAAGTTTATCGGAAAAATCATTGATGATGGATCGGTGAAGCCCCTTCCTGACACGACGTTGTCCCCAGTCG
>JBKCTR010000850.1:0-2315 GCA_046318755.1 Planctomycetaceae bacterium | reverse complement strand
CCCCCAGTTGCCATGATTTCTCCCCTTCGCTACCGGCTGGAGCAACTCATGAAAAAGGCGCGTGTTGCCTCCGCGCCTTGCCTCGCCATCATGGCCGCCGGATTGCTGGCTGGCTCCGCCGCTGCCCAGGATGTTCCCGGGCGGGCTGCGGTGGGCGATGGATCCTACGGCTTTGACCGCTTTGGGAACCGCAATTATCAGTTGCGGTCCGACATCGGCGACGGAGTCGGTTACAGCAGCGGGTACCAAACGTTTGGTATCTTCCAGCCCTTCATGCTGGAGGAGGACCAGTCGCTGTTCTTCGTGAATCCCCGCGGGATGGTCACCTACGATAGTTGTCACTTCGCTGGCAGCCTAGGCGGCGGTCTGCGATTCATGAATCCTGAGACCGAACGGATTTTCGGCTTTGGGGCCTGGTGGGACCACGATTCCACCGGAGACTTCGATTACGACCAGTGGGGTCTCAGCTTGGAGTCTTTGGGGAATGTCTGGGATTTCCGGATCAACGGGTACATTCCGGTCAACGATGGAACCAATATCCTGCGTCAGAACCTGACTGGGAGTGTGTTCTTCGTCGGAAACAACATTGGTTTGGGGCGAACCACCGTTTACCAATCCCAGTTTGGGGGTGGTGATTTCGAGTTGGGCGGGGCCATCATCCCGGGCTTCTCCGATGCGGGTTTCCGCGCCTACGCCGGGGGTTACTACCTGCAGGGTGACGATACGATCGGCGCCGGGTATGGCGTGAAGGCCCGAGTCGAGGCCTTGGTCACCCAGAATTTCCTCGTGAACGTGGGTTACAGCAACGACACGTTCTTCGACAGTAATCTCACGATGGCTCTCACCTGGTACTTCGGGACCGGTGAAGATGCCCGCTGGTTCCAGCGAATTCCCCAGACCAACCGGCTCTATCAGCAGATGGAGCGCAACTACCGCAACATGGTGCTGACGCACGAAGTGTCCGACTTTGTCCGGGCTCTGCGGGCCGGCGGCACCGGCGGCTCGGGTGGCGCTGTCGGAACGCCCATCACTGTGGTGCACGTGAACAACACGGCGGCGGCAGGTGGTGATGGCAGCTGGGAACGTCCCCTGAACTCGCTCCCGGGAACCACCGGCTCCAATGTTGACATTATCTATGTCGACCGCGGCAACGGCACGACCCAGAACATGACTGGCGGAATCGTGCTGAACGATTGGCAGCGGCTGTTGGGCGAAGGGGTGCAGCACACCTTTACCTCAACCCAGGGCACCTTCCTGTTGCCAGGCTACTCGCCGGGGGCCTTCCCCTCGATTACCAACCTGACCGGCGATGCCGTGATCCTTGCCAACCACAACGAGGTCTCCGGGTTCAACATCCCGAACCCCGGCGGAAGCGGGATCTACGGGAACAACGTTCAGGACTTCAATCTCAACAACCTCAACATCACCAGTTCGGGCCAGGCGGGCATCCAGATCGACAATGCCAGCGGCACCGGCCGAATCACCGCAGTCGATGTCGCCGGATCGGCGGGGAACGGTATTCAGATTGCCAGCCAGGGCGGATCGGTGCTGAATCTCACCACCCGCAACGTGACATCCATCGAGAACGATGGTTCGGGCCTTGATGTGCGTGGCTCCGATACCTCGCGAATTACTCTCTCCAGCACGCAGGACACCTACAGCGACAACGCGGACAATGGTGTGTTCCTGGGTGCGTCTGATTTCGCGACCGTCGCCGGGACCTTCAACAGCCTGACGGCCAAGACCAACGGCATCGATGGTGTGCAGGCTGTCGGAACCGGCAATTCCGAGCTCAATGCCTCGGTTCTGGGAAGTCTCTTCACTCGCAGCGCCGTCTCGTCCAATCAGCGGGACGGAATTCATATGCTGCTGCAGGATGCGGCCACGGGAGCTCTGACCGTTCGACGGACCGACATCCTGGGGAACGCCCGCGACGGAATTCGAGTGGATCTCCAGGACAACTCGGTCGGGACCTTGCTGGCCGACAACAATCGAATCGAAGGGGGTTCGGTCGGCCTGACCTTCTTCATCTCGGGAAATACTTTCCTCGATCCGATCTCGATCACCAACAGCTCGCCTGTGGGCGGCCCAAACATGGTCGAGTTTGATCTCAACCTGTCGGGTACGCTGGTCTACGATACCGTCGGATTCGCCGCCACCCCGTTCGCCGTCGTGCCTCCGACGCAGATCACGACGGGACTGCAGACGGTCAATGGTACGACCCAGCCCCCCGGCTGGACGGTGGCCGACAACTCGCAGAACCTGAACCTGACCTTCGACGATTTCGCCCCCACCGAGACCTTCTCGTGGAACAT